>JAHHLF010000337.1 GCA_018679315.1 Bacteroidia bacterium
AATTACAATAGCGTCAAACGTATTATTGTTGTCATCTACATTCATATCGCCCATGCTTTTCCATTGACCGATTCCAGACTGATACAAGACTCGTACGCACCCGGAGTTGGTAAATAATTCAAATAGTTAGTGGCAATTTCCTCAGTGGATACATAGTAAGCTACCGCCTGCTGCTTGATATCCAGAAGTCCTGCTTTAGCCTTAGCATCCGCTTCTTTATCGGAATTTATCAGCTGTCCAACGGCAGTTGTTAGCTCTTTGTTTTCTGTAAATACTAACAAGGCTTGAAACAGCTCCATGAAAACGTTTTGCTGTTCAGGTGTGTAAACGCTCCCTATGATCGTATCCATGATCTGATGTACACCTACATCTGTTGCAGACGGACTGTCTGTTTCAGGCAGCAATACGTCAAGTAATTCTTTGAGGAAAGTGAATTCCTTTTCTTTAAAATAGCTAAGGGTGTATTCTGAATCGTTTTCTTTTTTGACTCTTTTACAGGCGGTAAGTAAGGTACCTGATAGGGGTATAGCCAGGGCAGACCCTGTGGCTAAGGTGATTATCTTAACGAGTTCTCTTCTTTTCATAATATATCTTTCGCTTTACTATAGTTTTCTAATGTCAGGTAGAGTGAGTCGAGACCCACCCCTTTTATTCCCCTCCCAGGAGGGGAAAACTTTAAATGAGGCGATATTCCCCTCCTGGGAGGACAACTCCTTGCTATTCCACTCCTGGGAGGACCTACCCCTTGTATTCCCCTCCTGGGAGGGGCCAGGGGTGGGTTTTTAATTCCTTCACCTTCTCGTTTACTCCACCCAATAATCCACAACGGTTACGTCTTCCACAAAAGGCCCGACCAGACTTACAAATTCTTGGTGGGCAGGGTGGGGCAGGTAGATAGCCCTGTCTTCTTCAGACAGGAAGGTCACAAAAAAACAGTGGCTCAATCCTTTGTCCAGACCTTCCGGGCTGTTGTTGGTTCCCCATTCAAAATCGTGTATTTCCGGGATCCGCTCCGGCAAACCGGCAAATGCCTGTTCGATCTCTTTGATATTGGCATCTGTAGCCGGATCAACAAAATTGAACAGCACAACATGTCGTAGTACCTTCTTAGGTTGTTTTACTTCTTTCTTAACGCCTTCTTGCTTCATTTCAGCGGTTTTCTTTTCTTCCTTCTTACAGGATCCTAAAATAAGGAAGATGGATAATAGTACTAAGTAAAGTGGTTTAATAGTTTTCATGTTTCTTATATTTTTTACCCACCCCTTGGTCCCCTCCCAGGAGGGGATTTAGGGGTGGGTATAATCCACTCCCGGGAGGGGAGTGATTTTCGTAATTGATGGAGTAGTTGATCATTAGTTATCCAGACTTTTGTTTATCTGATCGAGAATGAGATTAATATGCGCCCGTAAAGGAAGGGATTGTGCATTGGCAATATTCGAGAATAGTGCTATATAGCTAATGTAATCTTCCAGGTCTTCAACATCAAGTATTCTATTGACATTTTCCTGCATGTTAGTTCTTCCGATAATGGTATCCAGGCGATCGCTACCTTGCGGATAGATCAGATCCTGGATGCCCAGATCCTGCTCCACTTGCTGAAACAGATCCCGCATTTGAATGTGTTTATTCAAAAATGGGATGAAAAAGTTGTCTCTATGATTTAATAAGACAACTTCTTCTTCAACGAGTTCATCCACTCTTGTCGGCCATTTTGAAAGAAGATTTTTTAGCGAATCATTGTGAATTATATTAATATCCTTGGAGGCAAAGAAGCTTTCTGAGTTGGCATTAAATGTTGGCGTATAAAGGGTTCGCTGTAAATGGAAGATCAAGCTATCATTCTCAATGTCCAGGTCTTCATCCAGGGTATTCAATATGACTTTGCAGGAGGTAATGATCCTATTTCTAATACCGATCTTATCATTCAGCTGCCGGAGGTCATCCTCAAATTCTTGTTTTAGCTGGCCAAGCAGTATTTGTTCCTTGTCTTTTGTTTTTTGACCCTCATTCCAATTATTGATAGAAAGCGCGATCAATATCCCAATAACCACCAGAAAGATCTCCCCGATGGCATATTTCAAGTAGTTGGCTGTTTTACCTTCACTCATAAGTTTGTATCGTATTTGGCGGAAGATTTTAATCATTGGTTAGTTCCTTATCGATCAGACGTACTACTTCCGTCATATTTTCTCTAAGATCAAACAAGTGCTGATTGTAAAAGAACTTGATTTCTAAGAAATTGAATAGATCCAGAAAAATCTTGTCGTCCGTAGCGCTTTTCAGGTCGGTATAGGTCCAATGCATTTTTTCAGAGGCATAGGTCCAGTGTATCCTATCCTCGCTAGGCTTCAACGTCTCATAGACGCTGGCCATACGGGCATGACGCTCATCATAGATTTGCTGGATCAAGGCGAAGAGCTCGCGGTTTTTTATCAGGCTGGATTTACCATCGGCAACAAGTGAATTATAGGTAGCCCGAATCGGTCGGAATGAAATACCCCTGTAAAAGATATATTTATAGTGTGTGGTGTCAGGTTCAATAAAGAAACTGCTATACCTGTCAGTAGCGTAAATGGCTTCTTTGAATACTGGTGATAGACTATTGAATAAGCTGATTTCTTTAGAATTTTGGTGAATGATACTATCCAAAAGTACAAAGTCCTTGTTGAGATCATTTTTGATCCCTTCTAAATAGACCTTGGCCAATTTGGCTTCTTTCCTTTCCTCATTCCAATTATTTATTGAAAGCGCTATCAATATCCCAATAACCACCAACAGGATCTCGCCGATGGCGTATTTCAAGTAATTTGCCGTTTTACCTTCACTCATAAGTTGGTATCGTATTTGGCGAAAGAATTTAATCATTGATCTTGTCCCAGTTCTGTGTTGATCATGGAAATAATAGAATCGATCAATTCTAGACCGCCTTCAATATACTGAACACTTCCTGCCCAGTTATCCCGGTTCATGATCAGCGAATTCCTGGCCTCAGAAGGGGAAGTAAAAGGGTCATAGTCGCTCAATTCCATATAGCTTTTGAATTTGAAATCCACAACATATTTCCGGGTGATGGGAAGCCATTCGTTGATGAAAGCCCATTCCAAATCTGTTATCGCCTTATTGATAAAAGCCGATCTGTCATCATAGTAACTCCCTAATTGAAAGCGCAATTCTTTATTGGAGATCAGATCAAGACCTTTGGATTTAAGCACTTCGTATGAACTGGTCAGGGGCTGGAACCGATCGAATTGCATAAAGTCGCCCAGCCAGTATTTCAGGCTATCATGCTCAGATCCTTGTGGTAGTGCCAGGATCTTATTGGCAGAAGCTATGGCTCTATTTCCATTGGTTGCGAAAGCTACCAGGGCCGCCCGGTCTTGCTCCAGATTGGTTTTGATCTGTAACAGGATCTCTTTTTCGAATACCGACTCCTTGCGATTCTCGTTCCAGGTGTTGATGGATAGCGCGATCAAAATCCCGATAACGACTAAAAGGATTTCACCAATGGCGTACTTAAAATATTTTCCAGTTTTTCCTTTCTCCATAAGGTCTTTTCTGATGTGTCTAAAAAATTTAATCATGAGGCTTGCAGTTCTGTTTCAATAGCCAAGATCACGCTTTCTATTTCGGCAACTAGTTCATCGTAGAATTCCAAATTATAGATAGTAGCGTTCCTGATCCACTGCAAGTGGTTCATAAATTCATCATCATCTAAGAGGGCATCGTAATCATTGGGGATAGCGATGGAGTCCCATAGAACGGGCTCTATTCGTTTAAGATACATAGGATATGTAAAATTGATATGATCTTCCCTGAAAAAGCCTCCGATATCTTTGCCATAGGAGTAGCTCTGATTGTAAAGTTTTAAAATACTGTTTCTTAAATCAGAATTAGAAATAATGTCAACTCCTCTTGCATTAAGATTTGATATGGCCCCGCTGTTTGTATTAAAATGTTCGTAATCATTCCAAGTAGCAAAATGATAGCTCAGAGAATCATGGTACGACTCCTTATTCTTTAAATGACTAATCAGTATGGTACACGAATTTCGTACCCCCAGGTAGACCCCAATAGTATTTTCAATGGCTTGGATATCCAGGGTTAATTCGGTTGAAAACTGTTGCAGAAGTTCTCTTTCAATAACTTTTGCTTTTTTTCCTTCATTCCAGGTATTGATCTGTAAGGCGATCAATATCCCAATAACTACAAGCAATATTTCGCCAATGGCGTATTTAAGGTACTTACCAGTTTTCCCAGATTCCATAAGGTCGAAGCGTATTTTTCTGAAGAATTTAAACATTAGTACCCACCCCTTTTATTCCCCTCCCAGGAGGGGAAAGCTTTAAATGAGACGTTATTCCCCACCCGGGAGGGGAAAACTTTAAATGAGGCGATATTCCCCTCCCGGGAGGGGAAAGCTTTAAATGAGGCGATATTTCCTTCACAGGAGGGGAGAATTTGAAATGGGCGAAAATCACCCTGCCAGCATGGGAGAATTTGTAGTGAGATTATAATCCCTTCCCAAAAGCCGAAAATTTGTCTTAAGAATACATTCCCCTCCTTGGAGGGGACCAAGGGGTGGGTTATTCCTGCGCGTATTGAAAAAGATTTTCGTATTTGACGGAAGAATTTCAGCATCTATTCTTGTTCTTCTGTTTCAGCCTTAGGTTCTTCTTCAACCGGAAAGTAGTTTTTTGTGTTTTCCTCAATAGTCCTTTTTAGATTGAAGAGATTAGTTTCCTCCTGGCTTACAAAAGTACCGCTCATCAAGGCCATTAGTGATTTTGAAAACATACCATTCCCTACAGCTGTGGTGCTCGAACTTATTTTTGTTTTGCCATCCATAATAGACATACGGAGGGTATAGTCCATATTCATAAAGTCGTTCTCAAACTTCATGCTAATAGATTCATTGGGAACAATATCCATGATGGTTTCCCGAATGACCATTTCCTGTCCGTTATCAACAAAGTAGACATCAGACACCGAACCTACTTCACCGGGCGTACCGCTCACATGTTCAATTTTTTGAAAGCCATCCAACCAGGCGGCCATTTTTGATTCATCCTGACTCACAGCCCAGCTTTCAGCCAGGGGCTTGTTCACGGTAATCTCGTTTTTATAGGCTACTTCCGATGAAAAGGCACCTATTAGAATAAATACAAGTACAAGAAGGGCAATAATTCCGAGTGCATATTTTAAAAATTTCATGCCTAAATGATTTATGTGTTTCTGTTTATTTAGCAGTTATTGGACAAGCGCTTGAAATCCCCCATATACCATACGGGAGGCATCAAATATCAATCTTGAGGGATCGGTCAGGGGAGCAACTAGTTCTGTCATCCTGGGATCGGTCGGCACTTTTTCGTTGGCCCGGTCACGCACCTCCTTAGACGGGAATACGACCCAGCCAAAGACAATTGCTTCATCGGATGAAGCCGCAGTTATGTCGGCGAAGGAACGTGTACCTTCCAAATACAGATCCTCACCCACACATTCATGGTAGGCAAGCGCACCGTATTCCTTCCAGATGGCAGCTACCTTTTCGGCTACCCTTCTATATTCATCCACGTGCTCTTTTGGAATGGGAAGTACAAATCCGTCAATATAATTGGCCATTGGTTATTCCTTAGTTAGTATAATTTACAGTCGTACACTGGTCTGCCTGCTTATTGGCATTCTCGCCAGAGGCGGACAGGATCCAAAATACAATTTTCTCGATTTGTTAGTACATATGATTGTGTTGAATTTCAATTCAATTATTTTTTTGGAACGAGCTTTATCACCATTGCTTTCACAGATTCGACTTTCTCCCTACTATAAAATAAGGGAAAGAACTTGTCTTTAGCCCAGGTATCAAATAGATTATCATAGAAAGGACTATCAGGATCTCCCGATTGCCCCGGAGAATTAGTAAACAAAGAGCTATCAAAATCCCCGGTATCGATAATCACCCTAAAAGAAGCGCCACTGGATTGGTTGTCATTATTGCCTGTGCTCCCAACAGTAGTGCCATTGCCACCCCTGGGATGTGGTCCTACTTCAAATTTCTCCCGTGTGATTGAATCCACTGCAGCACTTATTGGATGTCTAAGTTTGATATGCTTAAATTTTTCTTGTCCATAGTGCCAATTCGACATATCATTTCCCAACCTGACTTTTAATTTATTCACGCTTTCCTCCAGTGCTTGTAATAAAAAAGCATCTCTTTCTTTAATAGGATCGGCTCCAAATTTTCCATCAGGGAAAACCAGCCAATTGACAACTTTAGTTAATTGAAGACCACTAATAGCCCGGATCTCTTTCGGGATGACCAGAGATTCCATTTTGTCTTTTAACAGTCTTTCCCAAGTGACATATATAGCAGCTTCTTTTGAGTCGGGGTTTAATTGATGATCTTCCCATTCTACGAGCATTAACCTGGCTTTTTCTGTAAGTTCATCCTTAGCGGTTAGATTTTTTAATAGGGGACAAATAAGTCTTGCAGCTAATGAAGTATAGTCAGTTACATATTCCGCCATATCCATTACCGTATGTTTCCTGCCATTTCTCAACATTTCATCTACGCGTAGACCTCTGTATGGATCTGACCAGGAAAATCCAATGGCATCCATATAAGGATAATTGATTGGCGTTACATTTTGATTTGCAGTTGAGAAAATGCCCGATTCAGGATTGTATACGTTCGGTTTCTTTTTGATCTCCAAATACTTTTCCCATTCGTAGGATCCATCGCCGGGAACAGGAACCATTCCGCTAAAATTTTTACGGACGGGAGCTATGCCTACTGCTTGCCATCCGATATTTCCCTCTTTATCGGCCCATATCATATTTTCACCAGGGATATTACTATAATTACAGGCTTCTCTGAATTCTTCAAAAGTTTGAGATTGATTCATGCGCAAGCTTGCCAGATAGGGGGAGCCGCCTATTTCCAGCCAGCCACATCTCACAGCATACGCTTTGTGATTTTCGGCATCCTCATAGACTATAGGACCGTGTTTTGAATATTTTAATGGCACCTGTCTGGATCTCTGTCCTTTGACAGCTATTTCTTCATTTATGATTTCCATCTCCATCCAATCACCTTGATACTTGTATTGATTGTGATCTTGCGGATTTGTATCATAGACATAAAGATCTTCAGCATCAGTTCGGAAGACCGTCAGGCCCCATGCGCCTATACCATTATGGCCAATGGAGATGCCCGGAATCTCTGGTTCGCCACCACCTATTACATTCCATCCCGGACCTACCAGATGCGCCATATAGCGAAGTGATGGTACTGCTTGTGTACGATGTGGATCATTGGCCAACATTGGATATCCACTTGCCGTATGTTCGCCTGATACTGTCCAATTATTACTCCCAAAGTTGTCCAGATCATACTTATTTTCAATTGCGTCAGATTCGGCATTCAGTTTGGCTAAGTATCTATAGCCATCCAAATCATTCCTGACATTTGCGATTATATCCTCAGGCTGGAATCTAAGAGGTCTCCTATAGGCATTATAGAGCGCTAATATGTCATCGTACAATAAGGATTGATCTATTTTAGGATCCATGGTTAGATCAGGATCTCCGGGGTGGAAATAGTTAATCTCCTTTACTTTCTCAACACCTACTTTGGAAACCTGTCGCGAGATTGTCAATTCCTGGCCAATATTCCCAAGTAGTCCCTGGTGTCTTGATAATACAACTTCCGGAGTCCAATGTTGTGGTTTTGTATCCAGTAATTTAAACTCTAATGGCAACTCATCCGGCTTGGAATTTATATAATCAATGTATGCATTCACACCTTCGACATAAGAAGTGATTATGGCCTTGCCATTTTCATGATAATGGCTCATCTCGTCATTTATATCTCCCCTGAACATAAATAACCGTGTCCCTATATCCCTTTTGAGCTCCTGTACCCCCAGAAGTTCTGCCACAGTTCCTGTTGCTTGTCTTCTCCAGACTTCAAACTGAAACAATCTGTCTCTTGCTGCGTTCCATCCTTGCGCAAAAAATAGATCTTCTTCAGTTTCAGCATATATATGAGGTATACCCCAGGCATCTACCAGAATTTCAACAGGTTTATCTAAGCCCTCTACCGGATAGTCCTGTGCGCTAAGTATTACAATCCATGTAAAAGCAAGGATTAACGTATATGTGATCTTCATAAAATGTTGGTTTTTTTCTACTTCCTTGATTTTAGGTGATGTTACTTTTAGTGATCTCCAAGGTAAGGAATCTCCCAAAACGGCATATACTCTGTCCAACCCAGGAAAAAGGAAAAGAAGACATGAATAAATGGAGCCGATAAGAAGCTCAGGAATAGGTATAAGAAGGTTTTTTTGGTGTTCATTTTCAGAACGATAGGGGGTAAAAGCACGGTCATCAACATGGGTATGGGGTAATCGATCCACCAGGGCAAGCCCCATTGTGCGCCATATTTCCCAAATAACATACCCAGAACGACTAGTAAAAAGGAGAGAATCAGCACTCGATTTAATTGTTCTTTAAAGCGCTTTTTACCGATAACGATCCTGATAATCAATAGGAAGAGAAGGAGGGAAGCCAGGATCATAACTGGAAAATGCCAGGCGGTATTCGAACTTAGATAGACCAGAACTAAAGTCATGCTGACTAGGATGAGGGCCGCTATGTGGATTTGTCGTACGCCTCTTTGATCCAGGCTTTCAATTCGTCGTCAATTTCATTGACATCATGCAATTGCACCCTATGTGTGCACATCGTACCAAAAGGACCGGAATTTTCGAGTCGGCCTGCAACCGCTTTGTCTTTTAGCTTAAAGCCCAGGTCGATCCTTGTTTTGGTTGCAGGTTTGATCAAAACAAACTGTCGTTTTCTAATAATGCTTACACTGGCCTTTTTGGGTGTAATCGTCACATCGTTTCCGAGTGACTTGACATAGTCGGTCAATTTTTGATAAATCGGGAAGAGGGCTTCCTTGCCTTTGTATTGCTCTGATACCAGGTCGACCTCAGTGGAATCCTTGTCTTTGGCAAGCGATACGATCGTATTGGCAAACCCATGGGTTACCTGATGTTCAGATTTTAGGTATTTGACGGCTTCTGAATGTTTAGCAAAGGATTTTCCCTTTAGAATTTTCACCCATTCGTCTAAGGACTTTCCCGTTTTCTCGGGCATATTGGCGATCATTGTTTGCAGTGCTTTATCCATAGTATTACTTAATTGTTGCTATTTCTTTCCTGGTTTGATATAAGAATTCGGAGGAACATATCTAAGGTAGGTATTTTCTAAATGACAAATGACAAATGACAAACCTGCCTGCCGGTCTCCGGCTGCCATAGCCTTGCTCCTCCGCTAAAGCTTCAGGCGGCACGCAGGCAGGTGACAGATTCCAATTCCAATCGAGGTAAATTTATTTGAAGGAGTGAGAATTGAGTCCTATTCGGCTTAGCAGAATGCTAGGGGAGCCGCTTTTTAACCAGGGCTATTTGCCCCATATGGTTTGCGGAATGATCTAAAACATGGAACCAGGCCCAATGGAAGTTCATATTTTCATCAATATCGGAAGCAAACCACGCATCGTCTTTTTCTTTTAGACCTTCCAGGGTTTTTTGTCTCACCTCATCCCAGATATCCAGGTAGTGTTGGATCGGTTTTCCTTTGAACTTTTCCCGGGATGTATCGCCTAGAGCAGCACCAACCCCCCAATAGGCAGCTTCTTCTTGTGTCCACATGCGCCCTTCCAGGGATTCTACCTGAAAATAGGCCTCTGTAGCCGCTAAATGCATGATCGTGGCGCCAATGCTATTGGCCTGCTCATCGATCAGGAAATCTGTCTGTTCCTGGGTCAGATCCTTGATCTCTCCGGTAATCTGGGCTTTAACTTCCTCCAGCATGTCTACCATAATCC
The DNA here is from genome assembly GCA_018679315.1 of Bacteroidia bacterium. GTDB lineage: Bacteria > Bacteroidota > Bacteroidia > Flavobacteriales > Flavobacteriaceae > HDS-28. The sequence continues at coordinate 9,890 of JAHHLF010000337.1, forward strand.
CAATTTGGGAGGAGTACCCTTCTTTAGGCTGGATCTTATACTGGCCTGAAGTAAGGACAGCGGATAACAGAATAGGAAAAGGAAACTGATTCTTATGAGTGAATGCATTTTTCAGGTATTTATGATTGTTTTAAAGATATCTAATTTAATTGGCGCCAGAAAAATGTAGTCTTAGGAGATTTTGGCCGAAGTTTTTCTTTATGACGGAAGCTAACTTCTATATATCGTATGCGTACCATCTCTGCTTATCTTTCGTACGCGGGTTCTATTTCTTTTTGAAAACTCCATGATCCATTGTGTGCCATCGGGTGCAATTAATCCGGCCGTGGGAGCCCAGAATGCGTTGGATTTGAAAAGCGTCGTCAATTCTCCATTAGGGCTTATCTTCTTCACTTTAGCTGCTCCATAAACGGCTACATATAGATTCTTAATCTGATCAGACCAAATTCCAAATATGTAATGGCGATCTTCCACACCTCCGGGTAAATTTCTGGATTCTTTGAGATCATCTGATACGACAGATACATCTCCTTCCCGGGTGACTTTCTTGACAGTCAAATGATCCACTACATAAAGGTTGTTATCATGTTTAGAATAATACATCCAGCGTATATCCGAAAAAGAATGTTCGGAAACTACGATGCGCTCACCTTCTGATGTTCGTTTTATCAAAAGCTCATGGTCACCAGTCTTTTCTGCCCAATAGGTACTATTCTCACTATCTCTTACCAATGTGTTATCGTCGAGAAAGCCTTCAATATCTGGAATGGTTTTTTCGAATATACCATCATTACTTAGACACCACACATAGTTACCCCATTTATCTGTGGCTTCCCCTTCATACCATTCATGTTCTCCGTAAAGATTATCTTCTTCATCTATATAAAGTTCATGTGTATGCACATTTTTGACAGCAATTGACAGTTCTCCTTTATTTGATATTTTCCATACATGCGATAAGTCTGTGTAGAATACATTACCCTTACTGTCCATAACGATTCCAATGCCCGGATGCGCTTCAAGATCAACAGAACTGAAGATGAGGCAAAACAATAAGAAAAGTGTCAATTGTTTCATTTAACCGTTCCTATTTCATTCACGACCAAAGAACTCGACTTGCCCGTATGATGCCGGATAAGCAGAGTTCAAAATACAAATTCCGACTACCATATCCTATCATGGTGACCTGTCGAGAGGGCAGAAGCAGGGACAATTTCTGTTAATGTTTTAATAAGAGCATACAAAATGTTTAATCTTTTGTTATATTTGTTAAACAATATTAACTTAGACCATTACCGATGAAAGCTATCCTCTTTAAATTCAGTACGCTAGTATTATTACTACTTTTTTCTTACAAGCCCGCCGTTCAGGAATTCCAGGGACAGGCATTTTATGTTTCAAAAGCCACTATGGAGCTAGGTAACTGGGGTGCCCGGCTAAGTGAAGCGCAGAAAAAGCAAGTACAAGCCAGGCTTAAAAACCGACTGGAAAAAACCTATGTACTGAATTTTAATAAGGAGGAGTCATTTTTTGAGGAAGAGGATAAATTAGACGCCATGTCGGGTGCCACGGATTCCTGGGGCAGCAACTTTTCGCGGGGGGATCAATACAAAAATGTGAAAGAAAACGCCTTGGTTCAAAGCCAGGAATTTTATGGGAAGCAGTTTTTGGTTAAAGACGAACTCCAGCCTTTTGAGTGGATTATGGGTACCGAGTCCAAGCAGATCGGGCAATATATGTGTTTCAAAGCAACGGCTTCCGTACCAACTGCCGAATTGCAGTGGTATAACTTTTCCTGGGGTGAACTGCGAGCCGCTACCCCAGATGATGCCGATTCTTCCGAACCGGAGATCCCAATGACCAATATAGAAGCGTGGTATTCACCTCAAATTCCGGTAGCACATGGCCCGGGGGAATATTGGGGGCTTCCCGGTCTTATCCTGGAAGTAAGCGCAGGTAATACGACGATGCTATGCGCTAAAATTGTGATGAATCCCGATACAAGGCTAAAAATTGAGGCGCCTGAGAAGGGGAAAGAAATTACAAAAAGTGACTACAAAGCGACCATTACTGACAAAATGCGCGAGATGAGAGACAACCGGGGCAGACGACGCAGCCGATAAGCTCTCTATAAATCATGCGCCCTTTACTCAGGTACCCAACATCCATGAAACATCTTTTCTTTATCCTGTTATTTCTGATAGCTGGTATATCTCATGCTCAGATCACGCTTGAAGGTGTGGTTAGGGATAGTTTGAATACACCTTTGGAACTGGCAAATGTCATAGCCATAGACCAGGAAACAAGCGCATTGAAATCATATGGAATTACGAGTGCGCAAGGCCGGTACAAACTGGATTTGGCTGAGAATGCCAGTTATAAGATCCAGATCAGTTATGTAGGGATGAAAACCTTAGAAGATATCATTGCAACAGAAGAAAGTGATCTCAGAAAAGACTACACCCTGGAACCCGATAATGTCCTGGACGGCGTAGAGCTTGTTTATGAGATGCCGGTTGCCGTAGAAGGAGACACCCTGGTTTATAATGCCGACTCTTTTCAGGATGGTACGGAACGCAAGTTAGAGGATGTACTGGAGAATCTACCTGGTGTCGAGATCAATGAGGAAGGCCAGGTTGAAGTGGAAGGTAAGGTCGTCAATAAGATCATGGTCAATGGCAAGGATTTTTTTGACGGCGATACCAAGTTGGCCACTAAGAATATACCCTCCAAAGCTGTGGATAAAATTCAGGTATTGCGAAATTATTCGGAAGTGGGCCAGCTGAGAAATGTGACCAACAATCAGGATAACGTGGCCATGAATATTAAGCTTAAAGAAGGAAAAGAAAGTTTTTGGTTTGGAAACGTAACTGCCGGGGGCGGTAATGCACCGGATGATGCGCTGTACCTGGTGCAGCCTAAACTGTTTTACTACAGCCCGAAATACAGCCTTAATTTTATCGGAGATCTCAATAATACAGGAGAAGTCGCCCTGACCCGTCGTGATATACGAAATTTTGGCGGTGGTTTTCGGTCACCGAGCAGGAGCAGCGGTACCAATATCAACCTGGGGGATAATAGTCTTGACTTTTTGACAACCCAAAGCAATGCCCTGGAGATCGAGAATAAATTGGCTTCAGGTAATTTTAGCTATTCCCCGAGTCAGGCCCTGGACTTAAGCGGATTTCTTATTTACAACAGCAGTCGCATCCTTTCCAATGAAACGAGTTTTATACGCTATACAGATCCGGATCTTGGAATTCCTGATGAAACTACAGATCAATCAAGCCTGGAACGTTCAGATCAGGGTTTGATGAAACTCAGTGCGTCCTACCAACCCAACTTTAATAACCAACTGGATTATGATATCCTGGCTCGCGTTTCAAATGACCGGCAGGATCAAAATGTACTGTCATCCGTAATAGGGAATACGCAGCAGCTGCAAGAAGTCACTCCTTACAGCATCAATCAGAACATAAATTACTATTACACCCTGAATGAGAAGAATATTTTTGCTTTTGAAGCACAGCACTTGCTGAAAAACGAAGATCCTTTTTACAGGGCGCTGTTGGCAAATGACCCCGATGGTCCGGATGCCTTTGATTCAACTGCCGAGGCCCTGGGTTTGAATACGAATTCACCGACGTATGATCTGGGTCAGAACCGCAGGATAAAGTCTAATCAATTGGATGCCAAATTAGATTATTACAACATCCTCAATGCCAAGAGCAATATCAACCTCACCCTTGGGGTGATCCTCAGCAGACAAGAGTTCAATTCAAATATATTCCAGTTTTTAGCTGGGGGAACACAGCTAGATCCAACGCCGACAATCAACGAAGGCCGGGCTACCAATGATACCGAGTATAGTTTTAGTGATCTTTATATGGGGCTGCATTACCGCTTAAAAACCGGCAAGTTTACGATCACACCGGGTTTTTCAGTGCATGCCTATGGCAACAGGAATATTCAGTTTGGAGAGACTTTCGAGGATAACTTTTTCAGGTTTTTACCGGATTTTGAAACCCGAATTCAATTTAAGAAGAGTGAGGCCCTGACGTTGAGATATGACATGCGCAATCAATTCACGGATGTGACACGATTGGCTGAGGGTCTCGTGTTGAATAACCTGAACAGCATCCAATTTGGAGAATTAGCCTTGCAGAATGCCTTATCGCATAATGTAAGTCTCTTTTATAGCAGTTTTAACCTCTTCAATTATACCAATGTATTTGCGCGCGCGGCATATTCGAATAATATCGATCAGATACGCAGCTTGACCAATTTCGAGAATGTAATACGTACCAGCACCTTTTTTAATTCCAATTTTGCCGATGAAAACGTAAATGTTTTTGGGCGTGTACAACGCACTTTTGGTAAGATCAGGGCGACATTAAATACCAGTTTCAACTACAGTAAGATCAATCAGTTTATTCAAAGTGAGCGCTCGTTGAATGAGGCATATACACAAACGTATACTCCCGGGATTCGCACGAATTTTAAAATCGCTCCCAATGTGAGTTTCAGGTATAGATATAGTGTAACCAACAACAATCAGGGTGGGAGAGAGACTACCTTCGTGACACAGGCGCCATCAATAGAGTTTGATGCCTATATCTGGAAGTCGGTGACCTTCCGAACGAATTATACCTATACCCAACAAGACCTTGGTGATGGGGATTCACAGTCCTTCCAGAATTGGGATGCCTTTCTTAGCTATAGAAAGGACAAGGATGCCAAATGGGAGTACGAGATCAGGGCTACGAACATTTTAGATATAGATGCCCAGGTCAGGAACAGGGCGAACAATGTTTCCGTATTCACTTCAGAGACTTTTATACAACCCCAATTTGTAACTTTTAGAATTGTCTATACGCTTTGATCTAAGGGGCTGGTTTCAAGAATTTTTTGCGACTTCAAAAATTATCTCTTGAAGCTATATTCATTTCTCATTAGCCAATCTTCCGCATCATCAAATTTGACTTCCTTCCTGATGATGAATTGTTTTGGTCCAAATATGTAGACTTTCTTTAGTAAAGCGCTCTTATTATTGTCTTTGCCCTCATATTCGCTGGTAATTTTAACCACTTTATTCGGTAATACTTCCCTGGTTGTCACCCTGATCTTGTTTATTAGCAGGCCATCTTTTGAGATCTTGATCTTATCCTTACTATTTGCATTTGGCTCTTTCGGATACGAAATCAGCAGTTGAACCTGGTATTCATTTTTCCCTTGTTCAACAGTTACATTAGCAGGCATTGTAAAGGGTTTGTTAGTACTGTAATCCATATAGGTAAGTGAACCTTGCCACTCACCAGAGATCATTGTTAAATCGTCCGGCGTAATGGTATTTTGCGCATAATTGACGTGTGAGATCAATAAACTAAGGACAGTAAATATTATTAGTGTAGCGTATTTCATAGTGTTTTTTTAGTGTAGTTATCTTGCTGTATTAAGTGTTATTATAATATCAATAAATGCGCCCTCAAAATATAGTGAAAAGGGGCTACCACTGGTTTGAAAACTAATTTACTGGATGTGGATATTCCTCTGATCTGTTTTGAAAAGAGATTATTTTTGGATTTTGTATTATTCCATCCTTGATCTCTATTGCCCGGCGGACGGTTTCACTTCCTTCCCATTTTTCCGGACCTGCCATTATGATCGGTAAATAGGGGATAAGGCTATTCGATATTTCCCAGGAGGCAGCATTCCACAGATATGAGGGTGTATGGTCTACAGCATAATAATATACGTGTCCTACTTTGAAAATCGGATCCTCAAAATCAGTAGGTTTGGCAAAAGAAAAGCCCATACCCTCATCGCAGCTGATATCTACGATCAGGCAACTTGGCTTTAAGCGCGCATTCTGAGTTTCCGGTACCAGCATCAAAGGGCGGTCGGTATCCTGGAGCATACCATTTACGATGATATCCACATCGACCAATTCTTCAATAAAAGGAAGAGACTGACGGTCTGGGTGAAGTGACATGAGATTACCTTCTTTATCTATATCAAAATGATAGTAATTGACGCCGGCCATTTGATCGGCAACGAGAATAGAATGGCGTTGGGTAAAAACAGT
>JAHHLF010000230.1 GCA_018679315.1 Bacteroidia bacterium
GTTAAGTCGTACAAACCAAACGACCATGGTCTTTATGACATGGCAGGAAATGTTGCCGAATGGGTAGCTGACGTCTACAGGCCTATCGTTGATGATGAGATAAGTGATTTCAATTACTATCGTGGTAACATCTATATGAAGACAGCGATCGGTGATGATGGTAAAGTAGTGGTGCTTCGAGACAGCATTGTTTACGATACCCTACCGAACGGCAAAATTGTTGCGGTAAATATGCCGGGAGAGATCAAGATGGTTCCAGTTGATGAGGAAGAAACCTATCTGAGAACTAATTTCGATGCCAGTGATAACCGAGCTTATAGAGATGGCGATCCAGGTTCTTCCAGATTCTTTGACCGATTTGCGGATGAAGAAGATGAAGATTCTCAACGTAAGATGTACGATTCACCACGCCACAGAGTTGAGCGCAATGATGAAGGTTCTCTTGAGAGGGAATACGACAAATCTAATTCGCGTACATCGTTGATCAATGACGAAGTACGGGTTTACAAAGGCGGCTCATGGAAAGACAGGGCATATTGGTTAGATCCTGCGCAACGAAGATTCTTGCCTCAGTACATGGCCACTGATTACATCGGTTTCCGATGTGCGATGTCCAGAGTCGGATCAAAGTCGAAAACTAAGAACAAAACAGTACGCGGAAAGAAAGTCCGATAAAAATTTTATAACATTAATACAAAAACCCTGTAGTATGTACTACAGGGTTTTTTATCTTTGGGGTATGACCCTGGAAGCCCTTCATGCGCTGTTCTTACAGTATCCGCGCGTATGTACCGATTCCCGTAAAATAGTTCCTGACAGCCTTTTCTTTGCTTTGAAAGGGCCTAATTTCAATGCCAACAAATTTGCTGCTGATGCCCTAAAGAAAGGTGCTGCGATAGCTATTGTGGACGAAACTGAATACGCTATATCGGATCAGTATGTGCTTGTTGAAGATGCGCTTCAAAGCCTGCAGGACCTGGCCAGGTTTCACAGGCGGCAGTGTAAGGCCCAAGTAATAGCGCTTACCGGAAGTAATGGGAAAACCACTACCAAGGAGCTCATGTACACCGTACTCAGTAAGAAATATAAAACCATTGCTACCGAAGGCAATCTCAACAATCATATCGGCGTACCCCTGACACTTCTTCGTATAGCTGCAGACACAGAAATGGCTGTTGTAGAGATGGGTGCCAACCACCTGGGAGAGATCGCATTTCTATGTACGCTTGCTGAACCGGATTTTGGCTATATCACAAATTTCGGGAAAGCGCATTTAGAAGGCTTTGGCAGCGAGGCTGGTGTGATCAAAGGGAAAAGTGAACTATACGACTATCTTCTGGGGAACAATCGGCATGTATTTCTGAATGCAGATGATCCGATCCAAAAGGAAAAACTAGGCGCATACATCAAAAAGTTCGGGTATAGCACAAAAGACCAGCAATACTTTCATATAAAATGGCTTGGAGCCGATCCTTACGTACGATTAGAAGCGGAAGGCCTGGAGATCAGGACACAATTGATAGGGCAGTATAATTTTTTAAATGCCGCCGCTGCCGTTCTTCTTGGAAAGTACTTCAACGTGCCCATTTCACAAATTAAAACTGCGCTAGAGGCCTACGTACCTACAAACAATCGTTCACAGGTTGTCACCCGGAACGGACTAACAATTTTATTGGACGCCTATAATGCAAATCCTACAAGTATGAAAGCAGCCTTGGAAAATTTGGGTCGACAATCCAAAAAACCAACTATTGCCATCTTAGGCGACATGTTTGAATTAGGCGAAGCTGCAGCCAGGGAACATCAGGAGGTGGCAGAGTCTATAGATGATCTGGGCATTGATGAAGCTTATTTAATCGGGGTGAACTTTAATGGCATTCAAACAGATCACTGGCAATTTGAAAGTTTTGAGGAATTTCGGGAACACCTGGATGGAGATCCGATCAAAATGGGTACCGTATTGATCAAAGGATCCAGGGGAATGGCCCTGGAACGGGTAGTAGAATTATTGTAGTGGGATATACTGGAGTACGGAAAAACGTGCTCCAAATTCACCCCATACCTGCAATTAAAAAACCGCCACGCTCACGCGTGGATACTTTTTTGTTTCCATACAAAAGCTCAAGCGAGCTCTGCTTTCTCCTGGAAACAAAAAACCCGCACGAAAAGTGCCGGTCTTTTGAGTGATGTGGGATATACTGGAGTCGAACCAGTGACCTCTGCCCTGTCAAGGCAGCGCTCTAAACCAACTGAGCTAATACCCCTTAAAATGTAAGCGCTCTTAGCCAACTAAGCGAATACGCCAAAATGTTATCTTTATAGTTCGTCTAAAAGGGTTTGCAATATCGGAAATTATTCCCATCAAACACAGAGCAAAGCATGAAACTCATTAGCTGGAACGTAAACGGCATCAGGGCCATTGTAAAAAAGGAATTTCAAAAAGACATGGAAGCCCTTGACTGGGATGTCTTGTGTCTCCAGGAAACGAAAGCTCAGGTAGACCAGACGGTGGAAGCCTTGCCATTTTTTCACAAATATGAGGTGATAGCCAACCATGCTGTCAAAAAAGGGTATTCCGGCACAGCCATTATTTCAAAACAACAGCCGGAAAGTATATCCTATGATATGGGCGTGGAAGAACACGATATAGAAGGCAGGTTGATCTGTGTGGATTATGGGCCTTTCTATCTAATAAATGTATATGTCCCCAATTCGGGAAGTGGTCTAAAACGACTCCCCTATCGCAAGGGATGGGATGCCGATTTCCTGAAATACTTAAAAGCAAAAAATAAAAAGAAACCGGTGATCGTGTGCGGCGATTTTAACGTTTCCCATCAACCGATCGACTTAAAGAATGACAAGGCTAATTATAATAAAACTTCGGGATATACACAGGTAGAGATCGACGGGATGACAAATTTTCTACAGGCGGGATTTGTTGACATTTTCAGACATCGAAATCCTGAATTGGAAGCCTATACCTATTGGAGCATGCGCATGAATGCCCGGGAAAGAAACGTGGGATGGCGACTGGATTACTTCCTGATCAGCGAATCGCTTATAGATAAGGTGAATGATGTTAAGATCCTGTCTCAAATTTACGGCTCTGATCATTGTCCTGTACTCCTCGATATAGATATCTGATCCGATATCCTTCACAACCATGTGACAAAAATCATAGGAAAAGAATATAGTTCCGTCTATATTCTCGGTTAGATTATTGTTTAACCTAAAGTATCCTATCATGACTGTTACAAAATTTAGAAAGAGGCGCCGACCTTTCGGCAAATTGGCCACTCCTGAATTTTTTGATTTTGATATGGAGGATTTTTTTGAGAATCGGTTGAGGACCCATCGTTTCTTCAATGACCGCTTCTGGAATGGCAAGGCGAATCAGCCTGCTTTAAATATTAAGGAAAGTGACAAATTCTTTGATATTGAGCTGGCGGCACCTGGTTTTGAGAAGGAAGATTTTAAGATCACTGTAGAAGATGGTTATCTGAACATCACAGCAGAAAAATCTTTATCAAAAGAGGAGAAAGAAGAGGAGTACACACGACGTGAGTTTACGTATAACTCATTTGAACGCGGACTTTCACTACCCGAGAATGTGGAAGAAGAGGAGATTGCAGCAAAGTATAAAAATGGTATACTTCGCTTTAGATTGATGAAAAAAGAGATCGAAGAAAAGAAAAAACCAAAAGTGGTTGAAATTTCTTCATGATCCCATCAGAAGGAATCGGATACCTGAGACCGGTTGAATGTCTTGACCATTTGCTAAGTTGATCCCGATCTGAGGGCATCCGGTTCCTTTATTAACCGCGCTTGGTTTCACAAAGCTGAGCCTAAAAACATAATCATGGCATTGAATTTTAATCAATACGCATCGGAAGGGTATCACTTTTT
>JAHHLF010000300.1 GCA_018679315.1 Bacteroidia bacterium
AAAACATGGGACCACCTTGCAATCTCCCTTCGGTATCTTCACCGCGGTACATGATAGAGAGGCTACAAGAATAAAACTTGATACACATACCCAGGAGGGCAGTCATCCATATCCAAAAAACAACACCCGGACCTCCGTCGTGAATGGCGATCGCTACCCCGGAAATATTTCCAAGGCCCACAGTAGCAGCAACAGCTGCCGAAAGTGCCTGAAAAGAACTTACTTCCCCTTTAGCAGTTTTATCGTCATACTTACCCGCCGTAATGGCAATAGCATGACCAAAAAATCGGTAGGGAACAAATCGGGAATAAAAAACCAGGAATAGACCTCCACCAATGAGAAGAATGAACATGGGCCACTCCGTATAGGGCAGCAGGGTGGTAATAAAGTCGTTTATTACATCCATATTAGTGCCCGAAGTTATGGAATTTAGGTCGACTACAAACTTGGGTTTTTAAAATAGCCCGGTCATTCTTGGATTATACCATTAAACCGTTGTATATTTGCCGTCCACACCGCGGGGTAGAGCAGTCGGTAGCTCGTCGGGCTCATAACCCGAAGGTCGCAGGTTCGAGTCCTGTCCCCGCTACTAGCAAAGCCGCTAACCTAAGTTAGCGGCTTTTTTAATGGACAATCGCGAGCTTGCTCGTGGATTGGCATAGAAAAGACGCTAAATTGGCAAAGCCAATGCGGCTTTGCTAGTAAGCCCGTCCTAGAGGCCCTTTTCGAGCAAAGCGAGAAAAGAATCCTGTCCATTTTCAAATGACAAATGACAAATGGCAGATGGCAAAATTGCAGAGCAAGGTGCTGGCTTTCTTTGTAAAGCCCTCCCCCCAGGCCCTTTTCGAGCATAGCGAGAAAAGAATCCTGACCATTTTTAAATGACAAATGGCAAAAACCAAATTCCAATTAGTCCATTTAAAGGCTTTGAAATTTGGTTTTAGGATTCAGTTTGAATCCCTTACTTATCTGAAGATGAATCCAATTTTGGCAGATTAACACCGTACATGAGAAGAGTAATGCCCATTGCGAGTGCCCATAATACTTTTGCATGGAAAACGGGTTTATAGATCTCCCAGTGTAACGGGATCAACATAACGATTCCCATGGCTGCAAGCCCTAATAGGACAGTGAACCAACCGAGCCATACCTTCACGATCTTCCATTTTACCAAACCTGCCCCCAAAATAACGAGTCCGACCCCGGAAAATACGCGACCAAACCGTACAAAACAAGTTACGTATTGATTGGTGTATAGAATACTATCCATGAACTGTTGGATCTCTTCCGGGGATTTACCCATAGTTTTCCCAACGCCCCAGGCGCCAAAATTATAGTAGAATGCGGAGGCAATGGCCAGGATCAAGCTTCCGGCTACCACCATCCCTGCACCGGGCAATATCAGTACCCCAAAAGGTTTTCTTGAAGCTACCGATATCAAAGCAAAGAGGGAAACAGCCAGTGCTACCCAGCCAAATATGTGAATTCGGAACATCCAGATCCAATACCATACATCCTCACCAATGGCTATAAAATCTTCACTTTTAATATATTCTTGAATATGGTGCGGGGAAAGGGCCCATCCCACCCAAAGCAATAGGGCAGCTGCAATAAAGAACCAACCGGTTACTCTTGTTTCGAAATTCTTCTTCATGATTTAGTTTCTACGATTATTTTGGCAATTTCGCCACAATTCGGATTCATCCTATAGGAGTTGCTACGCAATTCACTATTGTAGACCCGGGGGAATTTAGTGGTAAAATGAAGGTTTGAATGTAACTCGTGTTACAAAAGGTGCTGAACGGCCTGATATCTCGCGTTTAAGAGGTTGGTATCTTTTAGAGCAAATCGAGAAAAGAATCCTGAGCCAAATTCAATCCATCTGCCCTACCTCAAATCCGATCAAATCCTGACCTTTAAACTGCACTTCAAAACGGATAGGATTACAACAAACCTCACAATCCTCAATATATGTCTGCTTAGGAATAGAGGGGTCGAGCAATACTGAAATATCTTGCCAGCAATACGGACATTGGAAATGATGCTCGATCATTGAATTATATCGGTATGTTTAGCAGCTGCCCTGTGAGTTGTAAGAGCTGGAGCTCGGCAAGTTTGGCGTTATACTTTGCCAGGTTTTTACTCGTCTGCGCATTGAGTAAATT
>JAHHLF010000030.1 GCA_018679315.1 Bacteroidia bacterium
GGTGATGAACTGGAATACGCAGATGAAGTTACATTGGGCAGAAGCATTCTGAACAGGATCCCTTTTGAAAATTCATTAAAAGCGAACTCTTAAAAAGGGCACTTCAAACCGGAGCCAAGGCTCTTAAATTTTAGTACTTTTGCAAGGTATTTAAAAACCCACTTTTTGGTCATATGTCAAAATTTGAATTGAAATTGCCCCAAATGGGCGAAAGTATTGCCGAAGCGACGCTTACTGCCTGGTTAAAAGAAGTAGGAGATACCATTGAATTGGATGAAGCGGTCTTCGAGATCGCTACAGATAAGGTAGATTCAGAAGTCCCCAGCGAAGTAGAAGGTGTATTGCTGGAGAAGCTCTTCAAAGTAGATGATGTCATCAAGGTGGGTCAGACGGTAGCCATAATTCAAACTGAAGGGGGGGAGGAACCTAAATCGGTACCTGAACCTGAAGTTGAGGTCCGCGTAGAGGAAACACCTAGAGAAATAGTTGAGGAAGTAGAAAAAACTGTTGGAGCAGCCAAAGAAACTGCTGCTCCTATTCCTGCAGCAGCTGCAAGTACTACGGGTAGGTTTTATTCACCTTTGGTACGAAATATTGCCCAGAAAGAAGGGATTTCCATGAACGAACTGGATGCCATTATCGGATCCGGTAAGGAAGGAAGGGTGACAAAGAATGATATTATGGCCTATTTGAAGAATGGGCGTTCAAAAGCCGTTCAGGAAAGTAAACCCGAACCTGTTCCTGCACCTGCCCCTGTTCAATCACAACCCGTTGCTCCACCACCTGAGCCCATTGCAGAGGTAATACCGCCACCAGCGCCGAAAGTCCAGGCGCCAACGGCTCCATCTCTTGGAGCAAAAGATGAAATAATCCCTATGACCCGTATGGGGAAATTAATCGCACAGCACATGTCACACTCCATTGCTACTTCAGCACATGTGCAGAGCTTCGTAGAAGCCGATGTCACCAGAGTAGTGCAATGGAGGAACGAAGTGAAAGCTTCTTTTGAGAAAAGGGAAGGGGAAAAGCTTACATTCACCCCCATATTCATGGAAGCGGTTGCCAAAGCATTGAAACAGCATCCGATGATGAATATTTCTGTGGATGGCGATAATGTCATTGTAAAGAAAAATATAAATATTGGAATGGCCGTAGCCCTGGCAGATGGTAACCTTATCGTACCAGTTATCAAAAATGCAGACTTGCTGAATCTGGTCGGGATGACGAAAGTGATCAACGATCTGGCCAACCGTTCTCGTAACAATACACTTAAGCCGGAAGAAATTCAGGACGGCACGTACACGGTAACTAATGTCGGGTCTTTTGGAAGTATAATGGGCACCCCGATCATTAACCAACCCCAGGTGGGTATCCTGGCCTTAGGAGCCATACGTAAAGTGCCGGCTGTTATAGAGACCCCTGATGGAGATTATATTGGTGTGAGGAGTAAGATGTTCTTGTCTCACAGCTATGACCACCGGGTAGTGAATGGTGCTTTAGGGGGAACATTTGTTAAGACCGTTGCCGATATCCTGGAGAATTGGGATCTCAATAGAGAATTGTAAATAGTCCCCACTCAGTTGTCATACTATGGAATTAGAGCTTACTAAACCTATTTGTTTCTTTGATCTTGAGACTACAGGCACGAATGTTGTATCTGATCGCATTGTCGAGATCGCCATTCTCAAAATACATCCCAATGGGAACAAAGAACAGCGTAGCTGGTACGTGAACCCTGAAATGACCATTCCGGAAGAATCTATAGCCATTCATGGTATTACTAATGAAAAAGTAGCTGATTCGCCTACCTTTAAACAGATCGCTAAGGAAATCTACGCCATGATAAGGGATAGCGATCTCGGCGGATTTAATCTTGACAGATTTGATATTCCACTTCTGGCAGAGGAAATGCTTCGGGCTGAAATTGAATTTGACATGAAACATATGAACTCCGTTGATGTTCAGACCATTTTTCATAAAATGGAAAAAAGAACTCTGGGGGCTGCATATAAATTCTATTGTGATAAGGATCTGAAAGATGCGCATAGCGCCTTAGCGGATACCGAGGCGACTTATGAAGTATTAAAGGCTCAGTTAGACCGGTATCCGGAATTAGAGAATTCCATGAAAAGCCTCTCTGAATTTTCCCAAAGAAAACAAACGGCAGATTTTGCTGGTTTTATCTTGTTCAATGAGAAAGGGGAAGAGGTCTTTTCTTTTGGAAAACATAAGGGAAAAAGAGTGGTCGATATTCTGGAAACAGAACCGGGCTATTTCGGATGGATCCTCAATGCAGATTTCCCGCTTTATACCAAGAAAGTGCTTACTCAGATCAAATTGCGCGGATTTAATTCAAAACTGAGCTGATGTACCCTAAGGTTCTTTTCTTTATTGTTTCTCTGGCTATGGCTTCCTCACTTAATGCACAGTCAATTCGTGTTGAAGGCCATGTATTAGACGCTATAACGAAAGAACCCATACCTTATGTCAACCTGAGTTTTTTGAATACATTAAAAGGAACATCAACAGATGAGGCAGGGCATTTCTTTATTGACATTTCTGAGGTCTTGCTGGAAAAGGATGTGCATATTTCATCTTTGGGTTATGAAGAAAAGGTATTGAAAGGAAAAATCCTCTCAGAAACGAAAAACATCTATTTGGAAGAAGAAAGTTTTGAGCTGGATGAAGTTGTACTTTCTGAAATTTGGGGCGATTCCGAAGTGCTTAACCCCATAAGCAGTTATAGCTTAACAAGTGGATTCTCCTCTTCGTCCACGCCCTGGGTCCTTGCTTTATATTTCCCAAATTTAGGTGCCAAACAAAAGGTCATTGAGAAGGTGATGGTATTCTTCCAGCAACAATCCGGGAAGCTGAAATCTGAATCAAAGTTCAGGCTACGTGTCTATGATATTGACATGGATACCGGGGCTCCAGGGGAAGACGTATTAAGAGAAAACGTTATTTTAAATACGCAAGAAGGCGATACGCATGTTAGTGTAGACCTTTCTGAATATAAGATCATTGTACCCAGAGATGGTGTCTACATTGGACTGGAATGGTTGTTTATTCCCTATAACTGGTATAGGTCGACCACTGAAGATCCTATCACTAAACAGAAGTATGTGGAAGATAGGTTTGCACCTACATTTGGTGGCGTGTACAGTGGTAATTTTAATTATAAAACAATGATATACGGCATGGGTACCTGGAGTCCGTTCAGAGTGGTTTCCAGAGGGAATGACAAAAGTTTTATTCCGGCGATCAGCCTGAAATACCTAATTCAATAACAGATGAAGCTAATTTGTATTGGTAGGAATTATGCAGCGCATATTGATGAACTGGCCAATGAGCGCCCTAAGGATCCTGTTGTTTTTATTAAACCCGATTCAGCAGTACTTCCAAAAGAGCAGGATTTCTACATCCCTGAATTTTCCTCAAATATCCATTATGAAGTTGAAGTACTTGTCAAGATAAAAAAGGTAGGCAAACACATCGACCAAAAATTTGCCGGCTCTTATTATGATGAGGTCGGACTGGGTATTGATTTTACGGCACGCGACTTGCAGGACGAATTAAAAGCAAAAGGGCTGCCATGGGAAAAGGCCAAAGGCTTTGATGGGGCTGCTGTTATTGGCAATTGGCTTCCAAAAAGTATGTTTTCAGATATGAATACGTTGAATTTTTCGTTACGTCTTAATAACAGCCTGGTTCAGGAAGGCAATACTGGGCACATGCTTTGGAAAATAGATGAACTAATAGCTTATGTTTCCCAGTTTTTTACGTTAAAAAAAGGAGACATACTATTTACCGGAACACCTTCCGGAGTAGGGAAGATAGCCCCCAATGATACACTCGAAGGGCATCTTGAAAACAATGAAATGTTTAGTTTAAAAGTTAAGTAATGATATATACACTGGATAAAATAAAAGAGATGGCAGATGGGGATGAAGATTTCATCCTGTCTATCATCACCGTTTTTCTCGAGGAGATCCCACAGGACCTTGAAGGATTAGAAGAAGCAGTAAATAACAGGGATCATGAGAAAACGTATCAATTAGCTCATAAAATAAAACCCAATGTAGATATTCTGGGCATGGAGCAAACCCGTGTCCTGGCTTTGGATATTGAAACCCTGGGCAAAAATCAGGGGAGTTTTGATGAAATAAACGCCAAATTCCCGGTGCTGAAAAAGGATGTACTTCAAGTTATCTCCGAACTTAAAAGCGATTTTGGGATCTGATGCTTGCTGAGATCATCACTATTGGCGATGAGATTCTCATTGGGCAGATCGTTGACTCAAATTCAGCCCATATAGCCCGTGAATTAAACAAAACAGGAATTAGCGTATACCAGATCACTTCTGTCCAGGATGATCGGGAACATATTCTGGAAGCACTTCGGGAAGCCGGAACCCGGGCACAAGTCGTCATTCTTACCGGGGGGCTCGGACCTACCAAAGACGACATCACCAAACAAACATTGTGCGAATACTTTGATGATCACCTGGTAGAGGATCCCTTAGTTCTTGCCCATGTGGAAGAACTTTTTGAAAAATATATTTCCACGCCAATTTCTGACATGAACCGAAAACAGGCCTTAGTGCCTTCCAGGGCCAGGGTCCTGCACAACCCCTATGGTACTGCGCCCGGTCTGTGGAATGAAAAAGACGGTATCGTCTATGTTTCTTTACCAGGGGTGCCATTTGAAATGAAAAATTTGTTTGAAAACGAAGTGATCCCATTGATCAATGATCGCTTTGAACGCCCGCATATATATCATAAAACCCTGATCACCTATGGGTTGGGGGAAAGCGGGATTGCCAATAAGATAGAGGCCTGGGCAGATGCCTTACCGGATTTTATAAAGCTCGCTTATTTACCCAACCTGGGTAAAGTTCGTTTGCGGTTGACTGCTAAAGGAGAAGATCCGATTATAATCAGGGAAGCCGTTGAAAAGGAAATTGAAGGCCTGTATCCGCTCATCGGGGATCTCATTTATGGGGAAGAAGATGGCGAAACAGTGGAAGTCATTATTGGAAATTTACTATCGGAAAAAGGCCTTACTTTGGCTACTGCCGAAAGCTTTACAGGAGGAAAGATCGCAGAACTGATCACTACAGTCCCTGGCGCATCTGCTTATTTCCTGGGGAGCGTTGTAAGTTATGCAACGGAGGTGAAAGAAAATGTATTAGGGGTGCCGCAGAAATTGATCTCAACCCATTCTGTTGTGAGTGCAGAGGTCGCAAAGGAAATGGCCGTTTCTGTTAAAAATATGATGAAGTCAGACTTCGCCATTGCCACAACTGGTAATGCCGGGCCAACTAAAGGCGATTCTGATTCGGATATAGGCACAGTATATATTGCCCTTGCAAGCCCGCAAGGAGTTATTGCTGAGTGCTTTACGATGGGTAATCACAGAATACGGATTGTGCAAAAATCGGTGCATAAAGCCCTGGAAATGTTAAGGAATGCACTTGTAAAAATGTAGTTGCAATTGTTG
>JAHHLF010000190.1 GCA_018679315.1 Bacteroidia bacterium
AATTGTTTAACTTTTATCCAATAATATTAAACAAATTTAACATACTTTTAATGTTGCTTGCCGGCTTTATCTGTGTCAGTTTGTCAGCCTGACCATTTTGGTATTTTTTTTGACTTATGGAAGCAACTCTAAAAGATTAAAACTATGCCTAGCGGTAAGATCAATGTATCCGTCGAAAATATATTTCCTCTCATCAAAAAATTCCTGTATTCAGATCATGAAATTTTTCTGAGGGAGCTTGTCTCAAATGCAACCGATGCCACCTTAAAACTTCAGCACCTTGTTTCTGTGGGCGAAATAAAGGAGGACATAGGAGATCCAATAATTGAGATCAAGATCGATAAGAAAGGAAAGAGACTCCATATCCTTGATCAGGGTATAGGGATGACAGAGACGGAAATAAAAAAATACATCAATGAAGTTGCCTTCTCGGGCGCGGAAGACTTTCTGGAAAAGTATAAAGACGCTGACAAGGATTCAGGTATTATAGGTCATTTTGGATTAGGTTTCTATTCTTCTTTCATGGTCGCGGATAAGGTAGAGATCATTAGCAAGAGCCACAAAGATGAGCCCGGCGTGCATTGGTCTTGTGATGGCACCCCAAAATTCACATTGAAAAAATCCAAACGTCAAGAAAGGGGAACTGAGATCATCTTGCATATTGCAGATGACTCCAAAGAATTTCTAGATGATTCCAGGATCCGTGAATTACTTAACAAATACAATAAATTCATGCCTGTTCCGATCAAATTCGGAACCCGGAAAGAGGCGCTGCCCAAACCAGAGGATGCAAAACCCGAAGACCCCGCTCCTACTAAAGAGGTAGATGACATCATCAACAATCCAACTCCGGCATGGACTAAGAAACCTGCCAAATTGAAAGATGAGGATTATAATGCCTTTTACAAGGAGCTATATCCCATGCAATTTGAGGAACCTCTGTTCAATATACACCTGAATGTTGATTACCCTTTTAACCTGACAGGGATCCTTTATTTTCCAAGGCTATCCCAGGATCTGAATATTCAGAAAGACAGAATTCAATTGTACCAAAACCAGGTGTTTATCACAGATAATGTGGAGAACATTGTTCCTGAATTCCTCACCATGCTTAGAGGTGTGATTGATTCACCGGACATTCCACTGAATGTATCGAGGTCTTATTTACAGGCCGATGGGGCAGTTAAAAAGATATCTTCCTATATCACACGGAAGGTAGCCGACAAATTGAATTCCCTTTTCAAAAAGGACAGGGAAGACTTTGAAAAAAAATGGAATGATATTAAGATCGTCATAGAATACGGCATGCTTACCGAAGATAAGTTCTTTGAGAAAGCTGAAAAATTTGCATTGTACCCAACGGTAGATGGTTCGTATTACACTTTGAGTGAATTTAAGGAGAAGATCTCAGCCAACCAAACAGATAAAAATGATAAGCTGGTAGTGCTTTACGCTTCGGATAGTGAGGCACAGCATAGCTACATCGAAGCAGCTAAAGCCAAGGGCTATGAAGTTTTGCTTATGGATTCCCCTATCATATCACACCTGGTTCAGAAATTGGAATCAGCTAATGAGAAACTCACATTTGCCCGGGTAGATGCCGACAATTTGGATAAATTGATCCAAAAAGAAGAGAGTCAACCCAGTAAGCTATCCGATGAGGAAACTGATAAACTTAAAACACAGCTAGAGGAAGTTATCGGGGAAAAAGGCCTCGTCCTGCAACTGGAACCTATGGATAGTAAGGGGGCTCCGTTTATTATTACCGAGCCTGAATTCATGAGAAGAATGAAAGAAATGCAGCAGACCGGTGGCGGAGGCATGTTTGGCATGGGTCAAATGCCCGAGATGTATAACCTTGTCGTGAATACAAATCACGAATTGGTGAATGAGATCCTGAATACACGAACAGCAAAAAAACGAGAACGATTGATCAATCAGTCCCTGGATCTGGCCCGACTCTCAAAAGGTTTGTTAAAAGGCGAAGCCTTGACTGCGTTCATCAATCGCAGTTATGACATGATCAAGTAAAAGATCCAGTGAAGAATTAAAAGGTCACAACATATTTGTGGCCTTTTTTATGCCCTCAATGATCTAGTATGCCATTGTTTCAACAAGAATACCTGAACCGCCAGGAAAAAAAGTAATGCGATAATCCCGTACGTCATGTTTTCCGGAAAAAGCCTGGCTGGGACCAGATCCATGCTGAAT
>JAHHLF010000231.1 GCA_018679315.1 Bacteroidia bacterium
CTGTCTTTTTCGGAGTTAGGAGGGAAGTACCCTGAATTTTTTCATCTATTAGCTTTCCCATGCAGCATTTATTTCCGGTATCTTTACCAGGGTTGCAAAGATACATCGAAATTTATGAATCTGACAATATGGCAGGTACTTAAATTCATGTTAAACGCAACCTGACTAGTCCTTTGCCATCCTATGTGTACGAACGCCCCAAAATAAAAATAAAATGAAAAAAATTGCTTTTGTACTAACTCTGTGCATGGGTGTAGTGCTGTCTTCATGTAACAATGACGAACAAGATGGAGAATTTGCCGATTATCTTGTTGCCCGCCCTTTAACGATGTCCGTATTAGAATTTAAGAACAGTGTAGATATTGTTCCGCCAGTTCCAATTGATGAGTCCGGAAAGATCTATGCGTATGAGGATCTGATCTTTGTGAATGATAAGTATAAAGGAGTACATGTGATAGATAATTCAAATCCGGCCAGTCCGCAGAAGATATCGTTTATAAAAATCGCCGGGAATGTAGATATATCTGTCAAGGATAATTTCCTCTATGCCGATAGTCTTACCGATCTAATCGTGCTGGACATTTCTGACCTGGATAATATTCAGATCGTGAACCGACTTGAAGATGTTTTAAGGGATAATGTAGTTTGGCCAGCAGAAGCCCAGATCTTTGAATGGGAAAACATTGATTATGAAAATGAGATCCTTATTGGTTGGGAAGTGGTAAGTGAGCGCAGGCGGGTTGAAGAGGTTGAACAGCGTTTTAATGACCTTGCTTTAGCAGAAGCAAATGATGCAGGAAATACAGGACAGGGAGGCTCGCTAGCCAGATTTAAAATAGTAGGTGACTATCTATACGCCGTAGACAGCCATACTATTAATGTATTTGGTATCGCCGACCTGGCAAACCCGGAAGACCTGGATGATGTCTATGCCGGTTTTGATATTGAGACCATTTTTAATCGCGGGGAACATTTATTCCTGGGAAGTATGCGAGGCATGTACATTTATGATATTACTTCTCCGGCTTCGCCCACTTTCGTTTCCGAATTTCAACACGGTACTGCCTGCGACCCGGTCGTAGTTGATGGAGATTATGCCTACGTGACCCTTAGAGGTGGGAATAACTGTGGTGCTTTGGAAAGCGGATTATTTATCGTCGATATTAGTAGTATTACTGCCCCAGAGCTAAAAACGAGTTATCCGATGGATGAACCTTATGGACTTGGTGTAAAAGACGAAATGCTATTTGTTTGCGACGGCGCCTCCGGATTGAAGGTCTATGATAAGACCAATATAGACGACCTGGTTTTGCTGGATCATTTTGAAAACATTATCACTTTTGATGTGATCCCCTTGCAGGATCACTTGTTAATGGTAGGTGATGATGTGCTCTACCAATACGAATATTTACAGTCCGGGATCAACCTGCTCAGCAGCTTGGATCTGGATTGAATGTTGTGCTAATTTATTAGAAACATCTCTCTTAGGAGGGATGTTTTTTTTTGCGCCTATCTCATCGCCCCGGAAAGCAAATAAAAAAATTCACATACTTTTGTCCTTCTTAAATATATCCATGTCAAAAAATTTAGTCATAGTTGAGTCGCCTGCAAAGGCCAAAACAATTGCCCGTTTCCTGGGAAAGGATTATACGGTTGAATCGAGTTTCGGTCATATCGTAGACCTTCCTTCAAAAGAGATCGGAGTGGATGTGGAGAACGACTTTGAACCTAAATACATTGTAGACAAGGAGAAGAAGGCCATTGTTAAAAAGCTTCAGGATCTGGCAAAAAAAGCGGATATGATCTGGCTTGCCAGTGATGAGGACCGGGAAGGAGAGGCTATTTCCTGGCATTTGGCAGAGACGCTCAAACTGGGCAAGGATAAGACAAGGCGCATCGTCTTTAACTCCATTACCAAGAAGGCCATTCAAAATGCCATTGAGAATCCCAGAGATATAAATTATAATCTGGTTAATGCCCAGCAGGCAAGAAGGGTATTAGATAGATTGGTGGGATATGAACTATCGCCTGTACTTTGGAAAAAGATCAGGCCGGGACTCTCTGCCGGTCGGGTGCAATCTGTTGCCGTGCGATTGATCGTAGAGCGCGAACGAGACATTGAGGCATTTACACCTAAAGCATCATACCGTGTCGTTGCAGAATTCCGCACATCGGAAGGAAAGGTGTTTTCTGCCAAATTGGGAAAAACGTTTGCGGTACAAGAAGAAGCACAAAGCTTTCTGGAGAAAAACATTAATGCAAATTTTTCCATCAAGGCCTTAGAGAAGAAGCCGGCAAAAAAATCCCCTTCTGCCCCCTTTACGACGTCTACCTTACAGCAAGAGGCTTCCAGAAAACTCTCTTATTCGGTGGCCAGGACTATGCAAGTGGCGCAGCGCCTGTATGAAGCAGGTTTGATCACGTATATGAGAACAGATAGCGTTAACCTTTCCGGAGAGGCTATAGAATCGGCAAAAAATGCGATCACAGATCTGTATGGGGGTTCGTACAGCCAGGTGCGCACATATAAAGGAAAATCAAAGGGAGCTCAGGAGGCACATGAGGCTATACGTCCGACAGACATGTTGAGACAATCCCCGGAAATAGATAGAGATCAGGCAAGACTCTACGAGTTAATATGGAAAAGGACGATTGCCTCACAAATGAGTGATGCCCAATTGGAGCGGACACAAGTTCAGGTTAGTTGTACTACCCATGATGAAATATTCAATGCTCAGGGTGAAGTGATCAAATTTGATGGCTTCTTAAAAGTGTACTTAGAAGGAAAGGACGAGGAGGACGCTACGGAAGAACAGCAGGGCATGCTACCTGCCTTATCGGTTGGTGAAGCGCTGCAGTCAAATTATATACAAGCAACTGAACGATTTACCAGGGCACCGTATAGATTTACTGAGGCAACCCTGGTTAAGAAATTAGAAGAGCTCGGAATTGGACGTCCGTCTACTTATGCCCCTACAATTTCTACCATCCAGAACAGGGGGTATGTAGAAAAGGGAACCGTAGAAGGCCATGAGCGAAAATATACCCAACTTCGGTTGGAAGAAGGAACGATCTCTTCCCTTAATTTAAGTGAACAAATTGGGTCGGATAAAGGAAAATTGGTGCCGACAGATATTGGGATGATCGTAAATGATTTTCTGGTAGCGCATTTTGCCAATATCCTGGACTATAATTTTACGGCCCGGGTAGAAAAGGATTTTGATGAGATCGCCGCAGGGGAAGAAGATTGGCAAAAAGTGATGCGTACTTTTTATAAAGATTTCCACCCAACGGTGGTTGATGTGGAAGAAAATGCAGAGCGAGCCAGCGGCGAACGCGTATTGGGCGAGGATCCAAAATCTGGACGCCAGGTAGCCGTGCGATTGGGAAGATTCGGACCCATGGTTCAAATTGGAAAGGTGGATGATGAGGAGAAACCATTATTCGCAAGTTTGTTGCCTGATCAATCCTTAAATACGATCACCTATGATGAGGCCATGTCCTTATTTGATCTTCCGAGACAGATTGGCACTTATAAAGGCGAAGAGGTTGAGGCCAATGTGGGAAGATATGGTCCTTATGTGCGGTATGGAAAGAAATTTGTATCCCTGGATAAAGGAGAAAGTGTATTTGATGTTGATTTAGAACGCGCTCAGGAATTGATTGATGCGAAAGAAAAGGCAGATGCGCCCATAGCTGTTTATGAGGGGAAAGAAGTAACCAAAGGTAGAGGTAGATTTGGCCCCTTTATTAAATGGGATGGCATGTTTATCAATGTGAACAAAAAGTACGATTTTGATAATTTGTCCCAGGCTGATATTGAAGCTCTTGTCGAGTGGAAGAAGCAGAAGGAAATAGAAAAGCTCGTTCAGGAGTGGCCTGAAGAAGGGATCAAAATTGAGAAGGCCCGTTGGGGAAGGCATACACTGAGTCAGGGAAAGATCAAGGTGGAATTAATGAAGGATGTAGATGCAAAGGCTATGACACTGGAAGAAGCAAAGGCCCTGATCGAACAAAAGACACCCAAGAAAAAAACAAGAAAGAAAAAAGAGTAATTTCGCTCTATGGCATTTGATTTCCTGGTTCCTGTGAGTAAAAAAGTACTGGCTCATTGCGAGCTGCTCCCTCCGCAGGCTATTGGTAATAATATACAGATCCACACGAAAAAAGACGGACTCCCCGTCCTGGCCAATGCTACCTTTGCCCTTCTGGGTGTGAATGAGTCCCGAAATGCATTTGAAATGAAACCCCAACCCCTTGATATTGGGGGTATTCGCCTCGCATTCTATAAACTCTTCATGGGTAATTGGAATGCAACACTGGTAGACCTTGGAGATATCAATGAAGGAGAGACGGTTGAGGACACTTATTTTGTTGTAAAGGAAGTTGTTGCCGGACTCCTCGAAGAAAAAGTTATACCGATAATAATAGGGGCCACACAGGATATTACCTATTCTACTTACCGGGCCTTTGATGGAATCAGAGACTTGGTAGAATTGGTGGCTATAGACAGCCGTTTCGATTTTGGTGCTGATGAAGAGCTTATCTCCTCACATTCGTACATGAGTAAGATCATCACTGACAAGCCGAATAACCTTTATAATTTTACGAATATTGGCTATCAAGGGTATTACAACGCCCAGGAGGAAGTAGATTTGATGGAGCGCTTATTTTTTGAGGCGTATAGATTAGGGGAAGTTGCAGCCGATATTACTATGACAGAACCTGTTCTGCGCAATGCCAACCTGATCAGCCTGGATATGCGCGCTATAAAAGGGGCAGAAGTAGGCCTGGAAACCTCTTTTTCACCCAATGGGTTTGACGGGAAAGAGATCTGTGCAATAGCCCGATACGCGGGTATTAGCGACTATGTAAATGTCTTCGGGATTTATGAATGCGAAAATAGTCCGCTGGCCTTCCAACTAGTAGCTCAGATCATATGGTATTTTATGGAGGGCCATAACTATAGAGTGCCAGAATTCCCAAGTGAAAAAAATGACAATTTCACCAAGTTCAATGTACCTACAGAGACAGAACAGCTAACCTTCTTCAAAAGCGATGTTACAGAACGATGGTGGGTAGAGGTCCCATCTGTCGTCAGCCTACATACTAAAACCCACTCAAATGCGTTATTACCTTGCACTGAACAAGACTATTTGGACGCATGTAACCAGATCATTCCTGAACGGTGGTTCAAGGCCTACAAAAAAGGCTTCAATTAATTAAACATTTATTTAAGCGCTAATACTG
>JAHHLF010000324.1 GCA_018679315.1 Bacteroidia bacterium
GACCGGTATAGGTCATTATTCCCATGATACCTGCATAAAAAGGAAACTGAAAAATGATCGCCGAGACATTACTACTGGCCCTGCGCATTGCGATCGTAAATCGCATAGGAGTTTTATGCAGGAACAAACCCAGTACAATAAAGACAAAGATCATGATATTGAGATTCAGGTCGAATCCATTCGTAATGAAATAATGTCCCAGGAATACTGCCCCCATGGCAGCAATAATATATTGCAATACCACACTGTTGTTCAGAAAGTCTGATAGCGCTCTAAATGGGAGTCGGGCTTCCTCTGCCTCCTCCTGAATAGACAGTGATTCCTCTTGATCTGACAACAGCATGGCCGAAAGTTCCAAAGGATCTGATTTCTTTTTTGGCGCTAATAGCCACATAAAAAGAGGTCCTAATATCAGTAAGGTGGCGATCATACCAAAATTCATCACAGAACCCAGGGTGTTCCCTGAGGCTATAGTTTCTGTCAATATGCCCTCTTCGATCAGATAGTTGTCCGGAGTGTTCAATAAGAGCGGGATGGAACTGGAGAGTCCGGTCACCCAGCTAATCATAGAAAAATATACACATGCAATGAGATAGGGATAATGGATACCCTTGACCCTCAAAGCCAAATGCCGCGCGAGAACAGCAGTGATAATTACCCATCCCCAGCTTATCATGGATAATAAAAACCCCACAAACACGACGAAAAAATAGACTTGTCCCGGCTTTTTCAGGAAACCGGAAATCTTGTCAATTCCCTTTTGAATAGAGGAAGATAAGGCGATACTGTATCCGGTTACGATCAAAAGGACCATCTGCATTCCAAATTCCAGGAGCAAATAGAAGCCGTCATACCACGATGTGATCACTTCCAGTGGAGTGGCCTTCATCCAGGACATAGCTACTACAGCAGTTAGCAATGTCAGGATCAATGCGAAAACAAAAGCATCCGGCATATTTTTCTTAAAAAGGTCTGTGAATTTTTGGCCGAGGCGCTCTAGCATATACCGGAATTAACTTAGGAATTGGAACCAGCCCATTGAGACACCAACGAACTTAAGATGTAAAAGGCGATGATTATCGGTATGGCAAGAAAAGAAAGCGTTAACAATAAAACAGCACTGATAAGGATAAAAATATAGCGTAAGGCGTTTTCCTTAAAGCTCCAGTTTGAGAATTTAAGTGCAAAAAGTTTGATCGGGGAATTCAATAAGTAAGCCGATAACAAGGTTGAAATGATCAAAACCCAGGGATCTAGAATAATCTGGTTAAGGGTATCATTGCCCTGATACAATAGGATAAGCGGAAATGAAAGAATTAGCAAAGCATTAGCCGGTGTAGGAAGGCCGATAAAGGAATCTACCTGATCTTCATCAATATTGAATCTTGCGAGTCGGTACGCAGAGGCCATGGGGATCAAAAATCCTATAAAAGGTAACCAGGATGAGAACATTCCCTCCCCGCTACCATTGATCATGTCCGGATCGAGCGTCATATTCCAGCCGCCGGTTTGTGACATGTTAAGTAATTGAAACATCACGATCCCTGGAACCAATCCGCTCGTTACCATATCGGCCAGGGAATCCAGCTGGACGCCCAACTCGTTCTTGACATCGAGCCAGCGCGCGGCCAAACCGTCAAAAAAATCAAAAAATATCCCTGCAAACATGAATATTGCGGCATATTCCAATTTATTCAACGCAGCAAAAACAACGGCAATACTTCCGCATAAAACATTACATAAGGTGAGGAAATTGGGAATGTGTTGCTTCATGGAAGGTCGTTTAAGTAAAAATAGCAAAATTTTAGGGCAGGAATGGAGTCAAAATATTTATTTAGATATTTGCAGGCACCAGCAGCTACTAGCTTAACAGAACATGCAACGCTACATAGCACTCCTCATTCTTTTCTTGTGTCTAGGCCTTAATGCCTATTCTCGTCCTGTACAGTTATCCGCCAAGGCCGAGATAAGCGTCCTGACCTGTGGACCCGGGGAAGATCTTTACGCCACTTTTGGTCATAGCGCAATCCGCGTTCAGGATCATAATTTGGGAATAGACATTGTCTATAACTATGGCACATTCGATTTTAACACGCCTAATTTCTACACCAAATTTGCAAGAGGCCAGCTTTTGTACTCCCTCAGCCGGGAGCGCTTTGAAAATTTCTTATACACGTACCAACTTGAGAATCGATGGGTAAAGGAACAGATCCTCGATCTGGATACGCGTGAAAAGAATACGCTGTTTCAATTCCTTGAAAATAATTACAAGCCGGAAAACCGAAAATATAAGTACGATTTCCTCTTTAATAATTGCTCTACCAAAATACCTTTTGTCATTACCTCTGTTTTTGGCAATAAAATTGGATTTACGGAAGACCATCTAAAGGAGACCTCAACCTTCAGAGATCTCATTCAGGAGAATCTGCACAGAAATTCGTGGTCTAGTTTTGGCATAGACCTGGCCCTGGGGGCAGATATAGACCGGAAAGCTGCAGTGAAAGAGCATATGTTTTTACCGATTTATGTGTTAAAGCAATTCGACCATACACAGATTGACAATAAGCCGCTGGTAAAAAGGGAAAGGACGGTCTTGGATCCATCCAATGGAGATAACAGCACTTACTTCACAACATCGCCCTTGTTTTGGTTGCTCATCTTATTTTTCTTCGTTGCCACCATCACATATATAGACTACAGGAATCTAACCCGCAGCAGATGGTTAGATGTTTTTCTATTTCTGATCACTGGAGTGATCGGTATTTTTATCATTTTTCTATGGTTCTTTACAGACCATACGGCTACAGCTAATAATGCAAATCTGTTATGGGCAGTCCCTAGTCACCTGGGTCTTATCCATATCCTGGGCAGCAAAAAGCCCCTGCCCGATTGGATTCATAAATACAGCCTGGTTAGCTTACTTTTTATGGGATTGCTTTTTATTTTTTGGTTGACCGGGATCCAAACTTTCTCACCTGTTCTACTCCCATTATTATTTGCGCTGATCCTCAGAACTGCTTATTTATGGAGATTTACAAAGGCCTGATCATTTCTTTGAAAAGGTCGTGATATTATAGGTGATTATTAGCGGAATTAAAGCTATTAAGTTGTATTTTTAAAAGAGTATTAAGGAAGTCATGGACAATACCATATATGTTGTACTAGCCGTATTATTCATAGTCTATTTATGGATCTCCATTTACAATAAAAGATCTGCCCGAAAAAGGAGGAAAAGAAAGTTCATGGAGCACTACCGAAGAAAAGACAAGACACGAAACGAGTCTGATTAGCGGCTACTATCCAAAAATCATCAAACCGCATGAAAATTTATACCAAAACAGGAGATGAAGGCACGACCGGCCTTCTTGGAGGCACACGGGTCGAAAAACACCATATTCGTATTAATGCATATGGAACTATTGATGAGTTGAACAGCTGGATCGGTTTGCTGCGCGACCAGAAAATATCCAAGGTGTATAAAGGCGAGTTGATCGCTATTCAAAATAACTTGTTCACCCTTGGCTCCAGGCTGGCGACAGATCCTGAGAAGAAGACGCTTAAAAGCGGGGCGGAACGTGTTCCGATCAAATCTTTGAGTGAAGAAGATGTAGTGGCACTTGAGATGGCCATAGACAGCATGAACAATGTTTTGCCTCCAATGACCCATTTTATTCTTCCTGGCGGACACGATACTGTGTCATACTGTCATATATGCCGTACTCTTTGCCGTCGTGCCGAGCGCAGGATGACCGAATTGCATGCTCAACAGCCTATTAATCGGCTATTCTTATCCTATATCAACAGACTTTCCGACTATTTATTTGTCCTGGCACGAAAGTTGTCTGCTGACTTATATGTAGACGAAGTGAAATGGATTCCAGAAAAAAAGAGCACATAATTTCCTGAATTCTTCGTTATTTATTAAATATAGTGGGTGTATTCAACAATTTTCGTTGAAATACACCTAAAAAACTTGGACATTAAATGATAAAATTTATTTTTGCAAAAATTTCAAAATCTTAGCTGAAAAATGTATTGGACGTTAGAACTTGCATCGTACTTAAGTGATGCCCCGTGGCCAGCTACCAAAGATGAACTGATCGATTACTCGATTCGTACCGGTGCACCCCTGGAAGTTGTGGAGAATTTACAATCCATGGAAGAAGAAGGTGGGGAGGTATATGAATCTATTGAAGAGATCTGGCCCGACTACCCAACAGAAGAAGATTACCTCTGGAATGAGGATGAATATTAAATCAAATCCCCTTTAAATAGCATAAAAAGTCTCATTCGAGGCTTTTTTTTTATGTAATTTTGACAGCCGATCGGCAATTTTGCCTGACATTTTAATTTGGAACACCTTTTGCACCCCCTGGAGCTATGAGTATCGATTTATAGATCGGTTCTCTGCTAATGAGAAGATTCACGTATGAGTATTATCAATTCTGTTATAAAAGCCTTTGTTGGAGATAAGGCAAAGAAAGATGTAAAGGCGCTCCAGCCTATGGTGGAGAAGATAAGGTCTTTTGAGGGATCCCTCGAGGCACTATCACATGACGAGCTGAGGCAGAAGACGCTTGAATTTAAAGCCCGGATCGCCAAAGATCGGGAACCGATCATGCAACAGATTCAGGCCCTTCAATCCGAAGTAGACACATCTGACGATGTAGATAGGAAAGAATCGATCTACGGCGAGATAGACACATTAAA
The DNA here is from genome assembly GCA_018679315.1 of Bacteroidia bacterium. Taxonomy (GTDB): domain Bacteria; phylum Bacteroidota; class Bacteroidia; order Flavobacteriales; family Flavobacteriaceae; genus HDS-28. The sequence goes on from JAHHLF010000324.1 coordinate 4,711, forward strand.
TGAAGAGGCCTACAAGATCACCGAAAACACCTTAAATGATTTACTTCCCGAAGCCTTTGCTGTTGTAAAAGAAACTGCGAAAAGATTCGTGAACAATAGCACTATACGGGTACAGGCATCTGCCTTCGACAGGCAATTGTCAGGATCTAAGGAATATGTTAGCCTGGAAGGCGATCATGCCATTTGGAGCAATTCCTGGGATGCTGCTGGGAAAGAAGTCACCTGGGATATGGTACACTACGATGTGCAGCTGATCGGTGGAATCTGCATGCATCAGGGAAAGATCGCTGAGATGCAGACCGGGGAAGGAAAGACATTGGTCGCTACCCTCCCACTCTACCTGAACGCACTTTCGGGTCACGGTGCACATTTGGTCACTGTAAACGACTATCTGGCAAAAAGGGATAGCGCCTGGATGGCGCCCATCTTTGAGTTTCACGGTTTGTCAGTAGACTGTATCGATCTGAATAAACCTAATTCTGAAGGCCGAAGAGCGGCTTATAATGCGGATATAACTTACGGGACGAATAATGAATTCGGTTTTGACTATCTGCGGGATAATATGGCCCACACACCATCCGACCTGGTTCAGCGTCCCCATCATTTCGCTATTGTTGATGAAGTAGATTCCGTACTGGTCGATGATGCGCGAACGCCACTGATCATTTCCGGACCTGTACCAGAGGGAGACCGGCATGAATTCAATGAATTGCGACCCAAGATCTCTGCCATCGTCCAAAAACAAAGACAATACCTAATAGGGGTACTGGCAGAAGCTAAAAAATTGATCAAGGAAGGCGATACCAAAGAAGGTGGCTTTCTTTTACTACGTGTTCATAGGGGCTTGCCCAAGAATAAGGCCTTGATAAAATTCCTGAGTGAAGAAGGGATAAAACAACTTCTCCAAAAGACGGAGAACTTCTACATGCAGGATAACAACCGGGAAATGCCCAAAGTAGATGCTGAGTTATTATTTGTTATTGAAGAAAAGAACAACCAGATCGAACTTACAGACAAGGGCATCGAACATATATCCGGTGATCAGGATCATGAATTTTTTATCATGCCCGACATTGGAAGTGAGATCGCCAAAATAGAGGAACAGGGATTGGAACTGGAGAAGGAAGCAGAGCTTAAGGAAAGCCTGTTCAAGGATTTCTCTATTAAAAGCGAACGCATCCATACGATGACCCAATTACTAAAAGCATACACTCTTTTCGAAAAAGATGTAGAGTATGTAGTTATCGATAACAAAGTAATGATCGTGGATGAGCAGACCGGTCGTATTATGGACGGTCGTCGTTACTCAGATGGTTTGCACCAGGCGATTGAAGCAAAAGAGAATGTGAAGATCGAAGCAATGACCCAGACTTTTGCGACCATCACCCTGCAAAATTACTTCCGGATGTACAATAAACTAGCGGGGATGACGGGTACTGCCGTTACGGAAGCCGGTGAATTTTGGGAGATCTATGAACTTGATGTCATGGAGATCCCGACAAACAGACCGATCGCCAGAGATGACAAGAATGACCTGATCTATAAAACCAAGCGTGAAAAATACAATGCCATTATTGATGAGGTGACTTCCTTGTCTCAGGCCGATAGGCCGGTATTGATAGGTACTACTTCGGTGGAAGTCTCAGAGTTGCTTTCGCGAATGCTCAATCTTCGGAAGATCCCGCATAATGTACTCAATGCAAAATTGCATAAAAAGGAAGCCGATATCGTTGCAGAGGCTGGAAATAAAGGCGTGGTGACCATTGCCACGAACATGGCCGGTAGGGGTACGGATATAAAATTATCACAGGAAGTGAAGGATGCAGGCGGACTCGCAATTGTGGGTACAGAGCGCCATGATTCGCGACGGGTAGACAGGCAGCTGCGAGGTCGCTCTGGTCGACAAGGAGATCCGGGAAGTTCGCAATTTTATGTTTCCCTGGAAGATAATTTGATGCGACTGTTTGGATCTGAACGGGTGGCTAAAATGATGGACCGCATGGGACTCAAGGAAGGCGAAGTGATCCAACATTCCATGATGACAAAGTCAATTGAGCGGGCACAGAAGAAAGTGGAGGAAAACAATTTCGGTATCCGAAAGCGTTTGTTGGAGTATGATGATGTGATGAATGCACAGCGGGAAGTTGTGTATAAGAGAAGAAAGCATGCTTTACAAGGAGAACGGCTGAAGGTAGATGTTGCCAATATGATCTTTGACACCTGCGAACTTATTGCCCAGACAAATAAGGATGCGAGCGACTTCAAAAACTTTGAATTTGAACTGATAAAGTATTTTTCCATAACCTCACCGGTTTCCCAGGAAGAATTCACCAAACTCGGCTTCCAGGAGATCGCGAATTTGATCTATGATGCGGCCTATGCGCACTACCAGGATAAAATGGAGCGTAGTGCCGAAACGGCATTTCCTGTGATCAAGCGTGTTTATGAAGACAAATCCAATACCTATGAGCGTATTGTCGTGCCTTTTACAGATGGTATCAAGACCTTAAATGTGGTTACGGATCTTGCGCAGGCTTATGAGTCTCATGGGAAGCAATTGATCACAGATTTTGAAAAAAATATTACACTGGCAATCATAGATGATGCCTGGAAAACACATCTGCGTAAGATGGATGAGCTGAAACAATCCGTTCAGCTGGCAGTTCACGAACAGAAAGATCCGTTATTGATCTACAAATTTGAGGCCTTTGAATTATTCAGATCAGTGATAGAAAAGGTCAATAAAGATGTGATCTCCTTCCTATTTAAGGGAGAACTCCCGACTGCTTCCAGTGAGAATATCCAGGAAGCCCGACAGGTTAGAAGGCCAAAGGAAAAACTGCGTACAACCAAAGAAGAGATCCCTAATAGTGATGAACTGGCTGCCCGTTCCAGAGCTGTTGGTCAAAACCAGCAAGGAAGGCCGCAGGTAACTGAAACAATAATCAGGGAAACACCGAAAATTGGAAGAAACGAGCGCGTGACTATAAAAAATGTCATGTCGGGAGAGAGCAAAGTGGTCAAATTCAAACAAGCAGAACCATTGATCCAGAAAGGAGAATGGGTACTAATTGATCAGGAAGCATAGGTAGATACGCAGTAAAGTGAAGGACAAGACATACATTTGAGTGTCGAATTTATTTCACTCTTCTTTTTTAATTACCTCAAACAATAGTAGCTTTACATAGCGGATAGCCAAGGAATACTTGTTCTTTTATCCTGTCCGTGCCCAATGCTTATGCAAGATACTTCGAAGGATATCCCCACGGTGCTAGCCTTACAGCAGCGTACATTGCGGGCGGCTTATACAGCTTCTGGTTTAGCTGTTATAGCGGCGGCCATTTCTTTTTTCTTGCTGGACGCAGGGAATATGGTCCCATTTATCCTTGGGGGTTTTGGCATTTTAAGCCTGGTGATCATAAGTATTTATAAGAATAATCCGGAACGCGATATATGGCGCTTCAGCCTGCCCTGGCTGGGTGTCTGTGCCATTTTTACACTTGCGATCTTTACCGGAGGAATAGGAAGTCCGGCTCTAGTACTCTTAACAGTAGCTGTTATAGCAGCCTACCTTCAATCCGATACACAGGGAAATCTACATCTGGTCTTTGGCTTAGCTGGAATAGGTGCTTTATTACTTCCCTGGGTACGGGAAACGCTCGTTCAAAACCAGGTGTCAGGATCCATGGGCGCCTATTTTTCTGCACTTTGTGTTGCTATGGCCGTCATCTTACTTGGTGTATTAGGGAAAGAAATAATCGATCACACAAAAGAATTACAAGCGGTGCGACAAAGTATCGCAGAAGAACTCCAGGAAAAGGAAACACTGATCAAGGAAATACATCACCGAGTTAAGAATAATCTTCAAACAGTTTCCAGCTTGCTTAGTCTGCAATCCAGGAGCATTGCAGATAAAAAGATCCAAAACCTCATAAAAAGCAGTCAGAACAGGGTGATTTCCATGGCTATGGTGCATGAAATGCTCTATATGCGCGACGATATCACCAAGATCGAATACAAGACCTATATCAATGAGCTGATCAATTACCTGATCAAATCCGTGAAAGGATCGGATAGTAACGTGAAGGTTTTAGTGGATGTGCCGGAAATGGAACTAGGGATCGATACGGCCATTCCGTTGGGGCTACTCATTAACGAAACCATGACGAATGCCTTAAAGTACGGCATCAAAAATGACGAAAAGGGTCAAATTCATATTGCCATGAGACAAGAGGCGGATCAAAGCTACATTTTAACAATGGGAGACAATGGCATTGGCTTTTCTGAAAAAGTGACATTCGAGACCTCTAAATCCCTTGGTTTAAAACTTATTCATAACCTCGCAAAACAGTTAAAAGGTACTATCACACGGGACACTACCAGAAAAGGCACGAATTATATCCTGAAGTTTCGTGAGATCGGACATGATGAATTCAATTCCGTCGCTTGACCCCTTGTGTTCCCCTTCCCTCTTTTGGTCCTTAAATTGGACTTTTAGATTTCATTTTATCTCTTATCTTTAAAGACCAACTAATAATTCAAACAATGCGTAATATACTTGCCATAGGGCTGCTATTCTGCAGCACAACTCTATTTGCCCAGGATTATTTTTTTAAGAAGTTTCACCCCTTTAATTCGGATATCCCCAGTCCTGAGGAATACCTCGGATACGCAATAGGGGATCACCATACCCGTCACGACCGTATCGTTGGATATCTTGAAACACTGGCAGCGGCCTCAGATCGTGCCAGTATTTATGAATACGGCAGAACGCACGAGGGTCGCAGATTGGTCATTTTGACGATCACAACGCCCGAAATTCTACAGAATCTGGATGCCATTAAACAGCAACACCTCGCATTCACAGATCCTGGCCAAAGTCCGACCAATTACAATGATGTGCCCATATTCATCAACCTGGGATACAATGTACACGGCAATGAACCTTCGAGTTCGGAAGCGGCCCTGTTATCGGCCTATACTTTTACAGCTTCTAACAATCCGGAGATCCTGAACTATATAGAAAATGCAGTGATATTTGTCGACCCTACGATCAATCCCGATGGTCGTGACCGACACACCCAATGGGCTAATATGTATCAGGGAAATCCTATGGTCAGTGATCCTCAGGACGCAGAACACAACGAATACTGGCCGGGAGGAAGGACGAATCATTATTGGTTCGACCTGAACCGCGATTGGTTACTGGGAATCAACCCCGAGAGCCGTGGAAAACTAGGCTGGTATCACGAATGGTACCCCAATGTGGTCACAGATTTCCATGAAATGGGTAGCAGAAGCTCTTATTTCTTTGAACCCATGAAAGATAACGGATCGTTAAATCCCATCATGCCCAGGGAGAATTATGTGGAATTGAATAATATGTTCGGGGAATATTTTGCGGCAGCCCTTGATAGCATCGGATCCTTTTATTTTACAAAAGAGGTTTTTGATGGCACTTATCCGGGTTATGGGTCTTCCTATCCTGACCTTCAGGGAGGTCTCGGACTCTTGTTTGAGCAAGCCAGTTCGAGAGGTCATAAGCAAAAGACGGAGTATGGCGAGATCACGTTTCCATTTACCATACGAAATCAATACACTTCAAGCATCACCACGGTGAAGGCCGCAGTTGAGAATAAAGCCTATTTGCGGAAATATCAGCAAGACTTCTTTAAATCGGCTTTGAGACGAGCAGACAGGAGTCGGGTGAAAGCCTATAGCTTTGGCGATGATTATGATAAAAACAGGGTTAAAGCCTTTATAGATAAGCTGTTACTTCATAAGATCAAGGTATATAAAGGAAATAACAATCGATTTGTTGTTCCCACTTCCCAACCTCAGTACAGAATGGTTCAAACCATGTTTGAAACTTATGATCGTTACAGGGATAGTGTTTATTATGATGCTTCTGCCTGGTCTGTAGCCAATTTCTATAATATGAAATACCGCAACCTGATACAATACAGAACAGGAGAAGAAGTAAGCAGCACAGATGGGCTCTTCCAAAACCCCGCAGTAACAAAGGCGTCTTATGCGTATATCATTGATGGGGACGACTATAATGCGATCACGACTTTAAACTTCCTCCAGGAGAATGACATTGTAGTAGCCGGAGCCTTTAAGCCCTTCACGGCGCGCACTACAACAGGAAACAAGACATTCCAACAGGGAAGTCTGGTTGTTCCGATATCGCTTCAGAAGAAAGATGCAGATGCTGTATTTGAACTGGTGAGCAAGGCGCAAATGAAATATCAGGCACCTGTATACGGTGTGGAAACAGGCTATAATGCCGGTGGTATTGATCTGGGAAGTCGGTATGTAGATGCTCTCACAAAGCCCAAGGCGGCTATGCTTATCGGCCAGGGAACACGTTCATATGAAGCCGGGGAGGTCTGGCATTTACTCGATACGCGGGTGCATATGCCCATTACTAAGATCCCATTGAGGAATTTCAACCGTGCAGACCTCGACGAATACAATACCCTGGTCATGGTTTCTGGTAATTACTCGCTTACTGAGAAGCAACAAGAGAAAGTTAAGAATTGGGTAAGCAAAGGGAATACACTGATCACTATCGGAACAGCCTCTAAATGGGTTGTTGAAAAGAAATGGGTGAAAGAAAAACTCATCAAAAAAGAAGAAGACAGTACCAAGGCCGTTAAAAGACTGCCTTTCATAGATGCCTCAGAACACAGTGGCAGAGAGCGACTTGGCGGTGTGATCCTCAAAGGAGAGTTGGACAATACACATCCCCTTGGTTTTGGCTATAGGGACAGCAGTATCCCGGTGTATAAGAATAACACTGTTTACCTCGCACCGAGCAGAAATGAGTATTCTACGGTGATCAAGTATGCGCGCAATCCCCATATCGACGGTTTTATCAGCAAGAAAAATATGGAAGAGCATATTAAACCTTCGGCTTCCTTGCTTGTCAGCAAGCTGGGAAGTGGCCGGGTGATCCTCTTTGCAGACAATCCAAATTTCCGGGGTTCCTGGTATGGTACCAACAGGCTTTTCCTTAATGCCTTATTCCTCGGTGATAAAATATACGTTCCAAACTAATTGATTATGAAGCAATTATTGCTGGCATTTGCCATTTTTGGGAGCATGGTCTCCGCAGTACAGTCCCAGGGAGACGGCCCACATTCACAACTGATCATACGGGGCGTCACCCTTATTAATGGTAATGGTGCCCCACCACAAGGGCCCATAGATATTGTGGTCAGAAACAATACAATAGATCAGGTAAGTGTCGTTGGATATCCTGGTGTTCCGATTGACCCGGAAAGAAGGCCTAAATTGGAACCAAGAGGCAAAGAATTAGATGCGAGCGGTATGTATCTCTTACCCGGTTTTGTGGATATGCATGGTCATATCGGGGGTAAGGCCCAGGGAGCAGAACCTGATTATGTCTTTAAATTGTGGATGGCCCATGGGGTTACCACTGTTCGTGAGCCCAGTGGCAGAGGGGTTGATTTTACGATGGACTTAAAGCGCAAGAGTGAGAGAAATGAGATCATTGCTCCGCGCATCTTAGCATATACAGGATTTGGCCAGGGAGCCGAAGGCGGGATCAGCACTGCTGCAGAGGCCCGGGCCTGGGTGCGAAACAACGCCAGTAAAGGGGCCGATGGCATCAAATTCTTTGGTGCTCCCCCTGAGATCATGAAAGCAGCCTTAGACGAAAACAAAAAATTGGGGCTGCGATCTGCCTGCCACCATGCACAATTAAGTGTAGCTCGCTGGAATGTATTGCATTCGGCCCGGGCCGGACTTACGAGTATGGAACACTGGTATGGCCTGCCGGAAGCCCTTTTTGCCGACAGAACCGTGCAGGATTATCCGCTTGATTATAATTATAATAACGAACAGCATCGGTTTGAAGAAGCCGGGAAATTATGGAAACAGGCAGCAGCGCCTTATTCTGATCACTGGAATGCTGTAATGGACGAATTGTTGGCGCTTGACTTTACACTGGCTCCTACCTTGAATATTTATGAAGCCAGCAGGGACCTGCAGCGCGCCAGGAGGGCCGAATGGCATGAGGACTATACCCTACCCTCCCTCTGGGAATTCTATAAGCCCAGCAAGATCTCACACGGTTCTTACTGGCATTACTGGGGAACAGAGCAAGAAGTGGCCTGGAAAGAGAACTATACCCTTTGGATGACTTTCATCAATGAATATAAAAATCGAGGGGGACGGGTAACGACGGGTTCCGACTCAGGTTTCATTTACCAGCTATACGGTTTCGCTTATATCCGTGAAATGGAGTTATTGCGTGAGGCAGGGTTCCATCCCCTGGAAATCATTAGATCAGCTACACTGAACGGCGCCGAAGCGTTAGGAATGGATGATAAGATAGGAACGGTGACAAAAGGCAAACTCGCCGATTTTGTGATCGTGGAAGAGAATCCGTTGAAAAATTTAAAAGTACTCTATGGTACTGGGGCCATAAAGCTAACTGAGGATAATGAGATCGTACGCGTCGGGGGTGTAAAGTATACGATCAAGGATGGTATTATTTACGATGCAAAGCAATTGTTGCAAGACGTAAAGGAAATGGTTGCGACTGCAAAGAAAGAAGAAGGATACATATTAAGACAACCGGGAGTAAAAGACTGATCATAGGGGTAGGTTCAAGAGGTAAAAGGATTAGGCTAATCTAGGACGATCTTTCTTAGTAGTAAAAGAGATCGCTTTCTTTACACGGGAGTTCTTGTTACGATATACGCGAGCTACTTGGTTCTCTTCTTTAGTTTCAACAATTTCAAAATCGATAGAAACGTCAGAGCCAAGATCCAGAACAATACCCATTTCAATAGTTTCAACTTTAACATCATTGGTATCGTTTGATTGTGCGATTGCTGTTGCTCCGAAAAATACTACTAGGATAAGGGTTATAATTGCTTTCATGACATTGATTTAGGTGAGGTAAACATATGGCGACCTCCAATCAGCGCCCCTTTTACTCGCTTAAAGCCCTTTATTTTTCGGTTATTGACAATAAATCTGATTAGGCGCAAAAAAGTGTCGATAAACGGTTTTAGGCCCATTTACCGCTAAGCGATTGAATGTGCCTTTTATCGACGGAAATCATTACCGGAAGTACCGGTATGTCCGTGTTTTTAATAAGATTAGCTTCGTAGGTTTTACTTCCTGCTAAGGAATCATTGGGGGATTTAGGTTCGGTTACCGGGTCTTTGGGCTTTCCGGATATTTTTTAGTTACTTACGTCGTACCCTTACCGGGATAGGACGTAATTTCTTAGATGTGCCTGAATAAGCTTTACGGCCGATTAAGGTGATCAATGCAATAGTTATAATTGCGATCATAATTAGGTTATAATTTAAAGGTTCGAATTATGCTAATTTGGGTCTGCTTTTTTTGGTTGTAAAGGATAAGGCCTTTTTTATTCTGCTGTTTTTAGATCTGTAAACACGTGCGATCTTCTTTTCGCCGGCGTTTACAATTTCTTCATCAATGAAAGAACGATCAAGGCTGCTATCCAGAACAATGTCCAGAGCATATGTTTCAACTTTCTCATAACTTGATATATTAGAGTGAGCCATGGCAGCGGCTCCAAAAGTGAGAACTAAGATTAGGGTTAAGATAGCTTTCATGTTAATAACTTAGGGTGACATAAAACTACCTACGGCCCTTCCTTCCGCCCCTTTTACTCGCTCAAACCCCCTGATTTTTCGGTTATTAGCCCAAAAATAGGTGAAGTGTAAAATTGTATCGATAAACGATATGAGGGGGTATCACCTGATGGCGATAAAAACTGCAGATAAGCGGTAGAAAAGACTAGATCTGAAGCAGTAAATTGGGATCCGGGCAATTCTTTTGGTAGAAATCAAGGTCTTTGGGAGCGCAGACTCCTGGATAATCGCCCTTCATCCCCTGAAGGTCTTGTATAAGTTGAAAGTGAAGATGTGGGGCGTATCCCCCGTTTTCTATTACATCGCCGATCTGGCCTAGAACACTGCCAGCTGGCATATATTGGCCGGTTTTGAGGTTTTTTAAGGAATCAGCAGACAAATGGCCATATAACGAATACCAACTCGTTTCTTGTGTCGTATGGGCCAGAATGATCGTAGGCCCATAATTACCGGGATCTTTGTTGTCCTTAAAGCTGTGGAGAACCCCTGCAAAAGGGACATAAACATTTGTCCCGCTGTCGGACCAAAAGTCCATTCCGAGGTGAATGGAGCGTATCGGCTCCCCTTCCTCATGAAATTGGGGGAAATCATAAATGATTCGATCTTCTAAATAGCCGCCATAGCCCACTTTAGCCTTGGATTTCTGAAAGATTGAATCAATATAGGCCTGGCATTCAACCGGTTTGCTGAGATCATAGGGAATACATCTGGCCGCGGAGCGGGATAGGTCAATTTGGCAATGCTCATTGGAAACAAGTCCAGTATCAAGAATAGAGGCCTGGGCCGATAAGCCATGGTCGTGTAGTAAATCAGATAAACTCAATGCCATATAACTGAGTAAGAGCAAGTAATCTTAACACTATTTTACCAGATTATGCCTGACAATTTGGTAATTTCCCTCCTAAAATTAGGGATATGAAAAAGAAATACCTCCTACCGGGCTTTTTAGCCTTCTCCTTGCTATTTATTTCCTGTATGGGCCAGGCAAAGAACGAACGCCAGGTGGCCGTTCAGACAGAGGCTGAGGCCAAAATAGAACCTCAAGACCTTCAGGAATATGAAACCGCCTATTTTGCTGCCGGCTGCTTTTGGTGTGTTGAGACAATTTTTGAGAGTGTAAAAGGGGTTAAAGAAGTGATCTCAGGCTATTCCGGAGGTTCTGATCCCAATCCTACCTATGAGAATGTAGCCTATGGGAGAACAACGCATGCAGAAACTGTAGAAGTTTATTATGACCCTTCCGAAATATCCTTTATAGAGCTTGTACAGGTATTCTTTGGGTCACACGATCCTACTACCTTAAATAGGCAGGGTCCGGATCGAGGAGCCCATTATCGATCTATTGCGTTTTACAAGAACGAATCGGAGAAGAAGATCATCGATTCCTATATTCAGGCCCTGAACGATAACCAGGTATATGATAGTCCGATCGTCACCCAGGTAGTTCCTTTCGAGAAATTTTACATGGCCGAAGCCTATCACCAGGACTATGAGAGGCGGAATCCCAATAATTCCTATGTAAGGAATGTTTCTATTCCCCGTTTTAACAGATTCAAGAAAAATTTTCCCGAATATCTCAAAGATGATGTACATTAGGATTGCTTAAAAACCATCCTGATGAAACAAAAACTAATTATAGTTGCCATCGCCCTCGGGCTGGCACTTGCCTCCTGTGGTCCTCAACCGACCAAGGAAAACCATCAACTCTTAGATGCAGAGAAGGCAGAAGTAGCTCCAACGATCGATGGTACCTTCACCGAAGCCATCTGGGACCGGGCTAAATGGCTCCCGATCGACCAAAACTGGTTAGGCGAGCCCTATACCGCCAGGGATTTTTCAGGTCGATATAAAGTGGCCTGGGACGAAGAGGCACTTTATCTTCTCGTTGAGATACGAGATGATTCCCTTTTTGATCAGCAAGCGGATCCGCTCAAACGATATTGGGACGATGATTGTGTAGAGATATTTGTTGATGAGGATAATTCGGGTGGGGAACATCAATTTAATCACAATGCCTTTGCCTATCATGTTGCCCTTGATGGACATGTCGTAGACCTGGCGCCGGACCAGGAGCCCCGTTTATATGACGATCATGTCAAAAGCGCCCGAAGTTTTTTGGCCAATACCAAATATTGGGAATTAGCGGTAAAACTTTATACAGATTCCTTTAAGGACGGCTCAAAAAACAAGCCTAGGAAATTAAAGGCAGGCGAACAAATCGGATTTGCGCTGGCTTATTGCGATAATGATGGAAGTGCAGAGCGGGAGAATTTTATTGGATCTGTGGAAGTGCCCGGAGAGGATAAGAATCAGGGGTGGATCAATGCAGACATATTTGGGACCTTGCTTTTGAAAGAATAAGCTATTTCTGTAATACTACTTCGCTATAGCGCGAATTAATGGTGATCGCTTTTTTGGCATTTTTATCCAGGCGGAATCCCTTTAACATCTTATTCCGACCCTCACCTACGGATATAAGTTCAATATCCTTTGGGGAATTAATACTGGAATGGGTATCCTTAACATCTAGAAGAAACCCCGTTTGAGGCAAGACACATGTCACCTTCCCATTTTGTACTTGTATATCCATATTTGTAAACTGTGGCGCGATCTCCAGGATGCGCACAGCTCCCAGGTTATTGATGATACTGGCACTATTGGCCAGTCTGTCGATCGTTATATCTGAAGAGATCGCACTGAGATTTAAATTCTCAACATCTTCCAACGATACGGCTTCTGAGAAACTTGTTGTCAGGTTCCCATAATTCCAGCGTTCCACAATGACGGGTGAATACGAAGCGCTTACCCGTGTATCGGCACCATCAATGGTGGAAGCGAGCAACCTTGCATAAGACAAGGTTGCATCCATATTATGAGTTTGTGCTGCCAATTTAACTTCTCCATGCCGTACATTCATCTTTAGCTTAGTAGACTTCGGCATTTTTATTCTAATAGTCTTCTTCACCTTAAGATTCTTGTGCACACCGTCATGTGATCGGTAGAAGATACCTGGCGAATTGGCTCGTTCAGCATCCATCTGGGCACGTGCTTTTTCCCTTTCTACTTCTCGTTTTGCCCGCTCTTCATCCATACGTTGTCTGCGCTCTTCCATAGCTTTTTCACGCTCTTTCTGGCGCTCTTTCATTTCGGCTTGCCGTTCCTTCATGGCGCTTTCACGATCTAATTGCCTTTCTTCGTGCTGCTCTTTAAACTCGGCCATACGCTCCTCCATGCGCGCACTCCACTCCTTCATGCGCTCCTGGTATTCCTCATCAAAAGACTCATCGAATTGTTCTTTCCACTCCTTCATATACTTTTCACCGTCTTCCTGGTAAGCGTCATAATCAAAATCGAATTTGAAATTTGGCATTGGAGGCATAGGTGGCATTGGAGGCATTGGAGCCAATACAGGGATCTCCAATTCATGCAACATTTCATTCAAGTGTTCCATTTCCGGCATAGCAAATTCCATATCCGGCCAGGTGCCATGAGCTGGTGCACGGTAGGCCCATAGTCCGCCCCCTCCTCCGGTACTGATCTCAATGCGTTCGCTATTGCCCAGGATCTTGATCCCGTTATTTTCAAAATACGCTTCCGCTTCTTCGTCACTCGCATCGTCAATTGTAATAGTAGCTGTGACTTCCACCTGGTTTTTATTCCAGGTTTCAAAAGTGATATCGGCATAACTGGTATTAATATCCAGCACGGCATCATCGCCAACGGTAAACGTTTCTTCGTAAGTTTTGGACTGTGCCTGTCCCCACCCAATTAAGGGGAAGGCCAGCATAAAAGTCAAAACATGTTTAAATACTGATAGATTGATCTTGCTCATTTTCTGATGATTTAAATTGATCTAAGGTTTCCTTTAATTTATGTAGTAATTGTAATCGCAATTGTAAATTCCTGATCAGGGCGCTTATCGTTTGATCATTTGGGCCAACTTCGTTTAATTCGGCATTGAGACTGCGATATTCTGAGTCCAACTCCCCCAATTGGGTAATAAACCCATCGGCTACCGATTTCTTTTCACCGGAAAGATCCAATTGGGCTAATTCCAGGTTGATATTCGTCATGTAATAATCCTCTACTTTCTTCAGATCGGGAGAAAGATCACCCAGTGTGATCTGTTGCAGGTCCGGGTCTGACTGGCTGTCCACAACCTGCGTATCAGAGGTCTGTGCAGGATTAGTTTGATTCCAATACCAAATCCCTGCCATTACGAGTACAGCCACGGAAGCCGCTATCCTGAACACAGGCCACAGACTCCGTGTTTTTGTGGGAAATGTGTCCTCAAGTTTGTCAAGAAACCGATCCTCATGACCTTCTTTCATAGCTTCTCCTGAAACTTCTCCCCTCTTCTTCTCTAACAACTTTCTAAGATCCTGTGCCATAATACTTTTCGTTAATAATGTTTTTCAAATGCCCCTTGCCTCTCAGCAATCTGGAGCGACAGTTGCTTTGAGTGATCCCCAGGATTTCGGAGATCTCGCCGTGGTCGTATCCTTCAACCAGGTATAACTGGACCACATCTTTATATTTATCAGTCAACTCGTTAATTGCCTCAATCACATCGTCTGCAGAAACTCCATCCTCAACAGTCCAATCATCGTCTTCAACAACATGAACGTGATGGTCCTTTAATTCTATGAGTCGTTCTTTTTGCGACTTTAAAAAATCAATACATCTGTTGACCACAATTCTTTTTAACCAGGCTCCGAAACTTACATCTCCACGGAACTGATCCAGCTTTTGGAATGCCTTGATAAATGCTTCCTGAACCATATCTTCCGCATCATCCGGATTACTTATATATCTCCTGGATACCACATACATGCCCTGGCTGTATTTGCGATAGAGTTCTATTTGGGCCCTGCGGTTATTTGCCCTGCAAGCAGCGATCAGATCCGATTGAATCATGTGATCCGTTTCCAATTCTGGTTGTTTTAGTTATTCTTAGTGACGATAAATTAGTGGCAGCGTTGCAAAAATTGACCTTATTTATGAAAAATTTAAAGTTTAAGGCCTTATTGGTTGATTTATTACCTTCGTAACCAAAGAAAACACACTCATGAAAGCACTAAAATGGATTCTCGGAATTCTGATCGTCCTGGTATTACTATTTGTATTTATTGGAATGCCATATGCGAGAAAACAAACAAAAAAACACAGTCCTGAACGTACGGCCGTATATCAGGAAAATAGTATGGATCTCGCTGTAGCTTACAGTAGTCCTTCAAAAAAAGGACGGGATATATTCGGGGCATTAGTCCCATATGATAAGGTTTGGCGAACCGGTGCCAATGAACCCACCACCTTTGCTTCAATGAACGACATCAAAGTGGGTGGCAAAGATTTAAAAGCCGGCACCTATTCTGTTTGGACGGTACCGGGCAGAACATCCTGGAAAGTGATCTTTAATGATGATATTCCTGACTGGGGCGTTACCCTAAGCAGTATGGGGAGTGAAACTACGCGCAAGCCTGATAACGATGTACTTGAGTTAGAAGTTGGTGTGCAAACATTGAGTAGTCCTGAAGAAATGCTGACACTGGCCTTTGAAGAGGCAGAGGGCGGTTTGCATTTATCCCTGTTTTGGGACACGACCAAAATTAGCGTCCCTATCAGCCAGGAAAATAACTAGCATTTTTCAATACAAGAACAGTTGCCTCATCAGCGAACACCCGTACCTTCACCAGACGAATTGATCCTGGGTATTAACCAGGGCAATACCACTTCGTTGGCAAGGGCCATTACACTTGTTGAAAGTGATAATCCGGAGCATCTTTCCAAAGCTGCACGGGTTATCGAAGCTTGTCTTAAATCCAGGCCTGAAACTATGCGTATAGGGATCACTGGGGTACCGGGGGTAGGTAAGAGTACATTTATTGAAACCCTGGGTATGACCCTGATCGAAGCCGGGCATAGGGTAGCTGTTCTGGCGATAGATCCCACTAGTACGTTGAGTAAAGGTAGTATTCTGGGCGATAAAACCCGGATGACTTCGCTATCAAGCCATCCAAAAGCTTTTATCCGACCATCGGCCTCCGGCGAATCGCTCGGGGGAGTAGCCAGAAAAACAAGAGAAGCCATTATATTGTGTGAGGCTGCCGGTTATGACATCATTCTTGTGGAAACGGTTGGCGTCGGCCAAAGCGAAACAGCTGTTCACAGTATGGTCGATTTCTTTCTCTTACTCAAACTAGCCGGGGCCGGAGATGAGTTGCAGGGAATCAAAAGAGGGATCATTGAAATGGCAGATGCCATTGTCATCAACAAGGCAGAGGGAGCCAATGTAGCACGAGCTAAACAGGCACAGACAGAATTTAGCCGGGCACTACATTTATATCCACCAAAAAGCAGTGAGTGGCAACCAAAAGTACTTACATGTTCTGCGATAGAGAATAGTGGTATTGCTGAAATATGGGACATGATCAAGCAATATTTTCTATCAGTTCAAAAAGATGGCTACCTGGAAGCGCATCGATCTGCGCAAAACAGGCAATGGCTCATGCAGCATCTGGAGGATGTCTTAAAATCGGAATTTTTCGGTTCAGAAACCCTTAAAAAGCAATTAGACGGATGGGTGATCAAGGTTGAAAATCATGAAGTCTCCCCTTTTAAGGCTGCCGAATTACTCCTGGCCGACTACCGAAAAGAACTTAAATAAAAAGGCTACTTTTGATAGAAACAAGGACCGTTTCCATGACCCTGATAACCGATGCACTACTCTCCCTTGTCATTCCCTTGTACAACGAGGAAGACAATGTAGCACTGCTCACCCAAAAGATCCATAAAAGTCTTCACGGTTACCGCTACCAGATCATCTATATTGATGATAGCTCCCAGGATGGAACACGTGCTGTGATCGATCGAATGCAGGATGAAAAGGTACACCTGATCGCCCTGAAAAAGAATTATGGTCAGAGCCTGGCGCTTGCAGCGGGTATTGATTATGCAGAAGGTGAATATATTATCACTATGGACGGGGACCTTCAAAACGACCCGGCCGATATTCCTAAAATGTTAGCGGAAGTCGTCAATAGCGAATATGATGTTGTCACCGGAATACGCCAAAAACGCAAGGACTCGCTTGTCAAAAAGATCCCCTCCAAGATCGCCAATTTCATGGTAAGACGGGCTTCCAAACTCGATATAAAAGATAATGGCTGTGCTTTAAAAGTATTTACCAAAGAAATAGCTAAAGAACTCAACTTATATGGGGAAATGCATCGCTTTATTACCCTCCTAGCCCACCTGGAAGGAGCTAGGATCAAACAAGTTCCTGTGGCGCACTACGCCCGACATGCAGGGAAATCAAAATATGGCTTGGAACGCGTTTTTAAAGTCATGGCAGATATGATGCTGCTCCTATTTATACGCAAATATTTTCAACGGCCCATCCATTTATTTGGAATCCTGGGTGTCTTATTTGTTATCCTGGGTGTCCTGATCAATATGTACCTGCTGGTCGTAAAATTTGGTTTCGGAGAAGAGATCGGGAACAGGCCTTTATTGATATTCGGACTTATGTTTATCCTAGCCGGTATCCAGTTATTCACTATCGGTATTGTGATGGAACTATTGATCAGAACCTATTACGAGTCGCAGAGCAAACGCCCTTACCGGGTACAAAAGATCACCGTAGGTGGGCAGGTATCGTAAACAACTCCTCACGGCATTAAAAGTTCTTGTCAGCCTGGCGCTGCTCTATTTTATTTTCACCAAACTTCCTTTTGGAGAGATCTCAGCTGTTTTAAAACAAGCACGCTTCGAATACCTCATTCTAGCGCTTCTTTTCTTTATCATTTCCAAAGGAATTGCTTCGGTCCGACTCAATAGCTATTTCCATCAGATTGGTGCACCTCTGAGCGAGAAGCAAAACGGGAAGCTTTATTTACAGGGGATGTTTTACAATCTCTTTTTACCCGGAGGTATTGGTGGCGATGCCTATAAAGGGTACAGGATCCAACAAGACTTTTCTACCGGCACCAGGAAAGTAGTCGGCAGTTTATTGGTAGACCGACTCAGTGGATTGCTAATGCTCTTTATCCTGGCTTGCACTATAGCCCTGTTTATTAAGCACCCGATCTTTAATGAATATTCCTGGGCCTTTCCCTTCCTGGCCATCCTTGCCCTGGTTGGTTTCTGGTGGGTCAATAAACAATACTTTCCCACCTTATTCCCCGTATTCTGGAAAAGTACATTCTTGTCTGCCGGGGTTCAGCTGGCACAATTAGCCGCTGTGTATTTCATTTTAATGGCATTTGGGATCGATACCAACCTTCTCTTATATCTCTTTATTTTCCTTATTTCTTCAATTGTGGCCGTGTTGCCCTTAACCATTGGAGGGATCGGCAGCCGGGAAATCGTCTTTCTATATGGAGCCTTGTGGTTAGGTTTGCAAGAGGATGTTTCTGTCGCAATAAGCCTGGTCTTTTTAGCGATAACTGCCCTCGTTTCATTTATTGGCATTTATTACCATCTTAAGCCTCCGCAACTAAATACAAGCAATCAGGAATGAGCTCTTTCAATTAAGGTAAGTGCACCAGGTGCATGGCACGTACTACCTGCATACGTGTTGACGGTTTGAGGAATTTGGCTTGCAAGCGCGTTATTCGGAATTGGTCTACACTATGTTGCTTATCCCATCTGATGCCGGCTTTCTGCATCGCCGATAATTCCTTATCGTCTGCATAAACCCAAATATCTTTTTCTTCCATCATCTGTGCTACCTTCAAATGATGCAAAGGATCCTGCAAGTAGAAATCCATCGCCCATGTATGTCGCAGTGATGCTTTAAAGATCTTCGAGCTATCAATGCCATTTTCCTTAACCCATGATGCCATAGTAGAACCACCCTGGTATTCCAGTAGTCGAGGATAAAAATGGATATTCATTATAAGGTTGAACATCACCGAACCCACAACGGTGATAGTGATCATTCTCAATGTATAGTCGTTTCGCTCCAGGCAGAAATACGCCATCGGCAAAAGCAAGACAAATAGGATCACATACCAATACCCATGTTCAAATTTGAAAACAGTAAAGCAAATAAGAACTACGGCCATAAAGAAAAGGCCCAGAATAAAGAATTGGAGCCCAAGGTTAAGACGAATCTGTCGCCTGAATTGATCATGGTACAAACGCCCTATATAGGCTGATGTCAGTACAGCAAACAAAGGCATCAGTACATTTAGGTAATGCGGAAGTTTGAACTGGGCAAAACTGATAATTAGAAATATGATCAGGATCCCGCCAAGCGTCAGCACCTCTCTATTGGCAGTTTTTTCTAAGCGGGTTTGCCAGGCCGATCTTAGTCGCGTAAAAAGTCCTAACAGGCTTAGGAGCGTCCATGGGATCAGGACCCACAAGAGGGTGTGAAAAAAGAAGAAATAATCGCTGCTATTCTTCCCCACACCTTCTCCGCTCAGACGTTCAAAACTCTGTTCCCAGAAAATAAATCGGATGCCACTTCTGTCAGACAGGCCACGGATAACTTTTTCCGGATGCAGATCATATTGCTGATAGTAGGCATAGAGCATTGGACTTATGGTAAGTGCGAAAACTATAATTGCCAGCAAGACTTTTGGGTGAAAAACCCGAGACCATTTTTTTGTGTAGATGACATGGCAAAGCAGGGGTATCCCGATCACTAAAAGTCCGATCTGCCCTTTAGTTGAAAAAGCCATTCCTGTCGCAAAGGCGCCTATCAGTAACGAACGCAGATGTCCTTTTTGCAAATAGACAGCCAATTGCCAGATAGCCAGTATGACCGAGCCGGTAAGCACGGCATCCGTTCGTACATCGATGGCTGATAATATGATCGTCTGGCAGCTCATAAAGATCAAGGCAGCCAATTTACCTACATCTTTGTTGTAAAGTAAACTACCCAGGCCATAGGTGCTATAGGCCGCGATCAAGGTAAAGATGATTCCAGGGATCCTGTAAGCCCAGTCATGTATCCCGAATATTTTGAAGGACAGTGCAGCAAGCCAAAAATGCAAATGGGGTTTATCCAGGTAGTCCTGCGTATCCTTGATCAGATTGATAAAATCATTCTCCTGAGCCATTCGCATGGCCATCACCGCAAATTGTGCCGAATCATTTTCGAATAGTTTTACAAAGAGGCCAGCAACATATACCAGCACCGATAAGGAAAGTAAAAGCCAGTATCTACGTCTGGGGATCATAAACCGCTTTTGAGGTAAGTAAAGATAGTCAACTTATAAAAGAGCCATCCCATCAGGGCGCCTACGCCCATGCCGAATAACACATCTAATGGAAAATGCACGCCAATATAAATACGACTATATCCTACCAAAACCGCCCAGATCAAAAGGAAGACACCCAGGGTTTTTTTGTATTGGTTTAACAGCAGAAAAAAGAAGGCTGCAATAGCCATAGAATTTGAAGCATGGGCCGAGTAGAAACTGAATTTACCTCCACAGGATGCTTTTACTAATCTTACCAATGTATTTAGCTCCGGATCATAACAAGGCCTTAGTCGCTGTACTCCATATTTGAAAAAATTGGCCAATTGATCGGTGACCACTATTAACAATGCAATGGCCACCAGGGAAATAAGCGTTCTTTTTAGTCCCAGTTTTTTAATGATAAGCCAAAGGAGAAAGGCATAGATAGGAATGGCATAATACTTATTCGTGATAGCCAACCAGAGTCCGTCCCAGTTTTCGCTGCCCAGGGAATTGAGGGTGAGAAAAACATCCCGGTCTAATTGTAGGATCTTGTCCATTATTTAGGAATCATATCGTCCGACTTCCCTGTCGTAAAAGTCTACCGCCTCTACGACCAAGCCTTCAGCGGTTTGTGATAACTCTGCTTCATCCTCATCACTAAAAGATTCCAGCCAGGTGACCTCATCGTTTTCCAGGTTCAGGATAAAGCGCGGATATTCTGTATGGACGACAAAGACTGTCGCGGGAAGATCAGTATTATCGCCTAAAAGAAACTTAGGAAGTGACATAATCTGTAGTGTTCGTTCGTACGAGCCTGCGGGTCATATACTCAAATCGAAGATACAACATAAAAGCCGATGCCGTGAGCCCGGAAAGCAATCCTATCCATATTCCCATACTCTTCAATTCGGTGTGCATCCCCAGGTAATAGGATATCGGAAAGCCTATGATCCAATAGGCTACGAAGGTCATTAGAGTGGGGATCTTTACATCCTGAAGACCGCGCAAGGCGCCAAGGATAACTGCCTGTAAGCCATCTGATATCTGGAAAAAAGCAGAGATCAGCAAAAGCTCTGCGGCAATCCGGATCACTTCCATGTTATCAGCCGCGTTGATCACACTATCTACATCAAGGTATAGTGTTGGGAACCACTTTCTTGCCAGTAGGAAAATTGTTGCAAAGCAGATCTCAAGAAGGAAGGTCAAAAAGAAGATAGATTTGGCAATGCGCCTCAATTCGGGATAATCCTTTCTCCCTTTTTGATTCCCTACACGGATCATAGCTGCCACACCTAAACCCATAGCAAACATGAATGTCATACTACTCAGGTTAAGTGCGATCTGATTAGCCGCCTGTGGATTTTTCCCCAAAACCCCACTCAGCCAGATAGCGGCAGTAAAAATAGCTACTTCGAAAAACATCTGTAAGGCAGAAGGAAAACCCAGATTTAAGATCTTTTTAATGATGGGTTGTTCAATGATCTTAAAATTCAACTGAGTTACATAGGGTTTGAATTTCTCCTTCCTGCTCAATACTATCCATAGTACTATTAGCATAATGACCCGAGAAGCCAGAGTGCCTATGGCTGCACCGATGATCCCCAGCTTCGGAAAACCAAAAGTACCGAAGATCAGGAGGTAGTTTAAAATGACATTCAAGACATTGGCCAGAATGGTGGCATACATAGGGTATTTGGTATGAGACAGCCCATCGGAAAATTGTTTGAGGGCCTGGAACATGATCAAGGGGATCAGTGAAAAAGCCACCAGGTCTAAATAGGGTTTAGCCAATACAACCACTTCCTCTGGCTGATTTAAGACCAGCAGCAAAGGTTTCATCAATAAGATTATAAGGAACAAGACAATGCCTAAAACAGTACATAGAAGCAGGCCATGTTTGAAGGCGCGCTTTCCGGCTGGAACATCTTTAGCCCCACTCGCTTCTGCAACTAGTGGTGTGATCGCTGTAGAGAAACCAATGCCTAATGACATGGCAATAAAAATAAAACTGTTCCCCAGGCTGACAGCGGCAAGTTCGGCAGTCCCTAGTTGGCCTACCATTAGGTTATCTGCCAATTGGACAAAGGAATGACCCAGCATGCCCAGGATCACCGGAAAGGCAAGAGCCGTATTGTATTTAAATTCTTTGGTATATGCTTTAAACACGAAGCCAGTAATTTTATTAAAGCTCTTTGGCTTCGTTCCAGTAGACATCCATTTCAGCAAGACTCATCTCCGTAAGGGACTGTCCGCTCTCTTTGGCCTTGTCTTCAAGATGTTTAAAACGATGGATGAATTTTTTATTAGTGCGTTCGAGTGCATTTTCAGGATTGATCTTAAGAAAGCGGGCATAGTTAACAAGGGAAAATAAAACATCTCCGAATTCAGCTTCTACTGATTCCTGATCTCCCGATCCTATCTCAGAATTTAATTCTTCCAATTCCTCTTTTACTTTTTCAAGTACCTGCCCAGGCTTTTCCCAGTCGAAACCTACTCCTGCAGCCTTATCCTGAATGCGATTTGCCTTAACCAGGGCCGGTAGACTGACCGGCACACCCTCCAGTACACTTTTCTTTCCTTCACGCAGTTTTATCGCTTCCCAGTTGCGTTTGACATCTTCTTCATCAGCCACATTCACATCCCCATAAATATGCGGGTGTCTTTGAATTAGTTTTTCACTGATGTCATGGGCTACATCGGCTATGTCAAAATCTTTTGTCTCCGAACCAATCTTGGCATAAAAAAATATATGAAGCAGCAGATCGCCTAATTCCTTTTTCACCTCATTAAGATCCTTTTCAAGAATGGCATCTCCCAGTTCATAGGTCTCCTCAATGGTCAGGTGCCTGAGGCTCTCCATGGTCTGCTTTTTGTCCCAAGGGCATTGTGCTCTTAACTCATCCATGATGGTCAGGAGTCTGTCCAGGGCCTCAAGCTGCTTCGCGCGCGAATTCATAGTGTCAGATTTGGGGCAAAAATACAAAGATGAATCGTTGACAAGGCCCATATTTTAGCGTATTTTTAGAAGTACAATCATTTTCAACCTGAGCACTTATGAAAACTACAATTCAAGCCTCCCTGGTATTACTCATTATCCTCTTTGCAGGCTGTTCTGCGCCACAGGAATTCGATGTCCTGATCAAAAATGGACTCCTGGTGGATGGCTCGGGCGAAGCCTCATATCTGGGTGACCTAGGCATCCGCGGCGATACTATTGCAGCCATAGGCGATTTAGGTCGGGCGAAAGGGACAATAGAAATTGATGCAGAAGGCTTGACCGTTGCACCCGGTTTTATCAATATGCTGAGTTGGGCGAATGTGTCCCTTATAGAAGATGGCAGGTCGCAAAGTGATATCCGCCAGGGGGTAACTTTGGAAGTCATGGGCGAAGGCCGCTCCATGGGACCGCTGAACGACAGGATGAAGGAAAGCATGAAGGAGAACCAGGGCAGTATAAAATACGATGTGAGTTGGACGACGCTGGGGGAATACCTGGAATTCCTTGAAGAAAAAGGTGTCTCTACCAATGTCACTTCCTTTATCGGCAACGGGACGCTCAGGCAATACCTGATGGGCTTTGAGAACAGGCCGCCAACCGAAGTAGAAATGGATTCGATGAAGCTATTGGTCCGGCAAGCCATGGAAGAAGGTGCCGTAGGAATGTCTACTTCCCTGATCTATGTTCCTAGCGGGCATGCGTCTACTGAAGAGATCATTGAATTGGCCAAAGTAGTTTCTGAATATGACGGTATGTATGTTTCTCATATTCGAGACGAAGAAGGGAAGTTACTGGAAGCTGTAAGCGAATTGATCACTATTGCCGAAGAAGCAGACCTACCATCAGAGATCTATCATTTTAAGGCCTCGGGAAATGCCAACTGGCAGTTGCTGGATAGTGCAATAGCACTAGTAGAAGACGCTCGCGACAGAGGCCTGCCGATCACTACCGATATGTATATGTACAATGCCAGTTCTACGGGACTCAATGTCCTTATGCCAGCCTGGGCAAAAGAAGGGGGGCACGGTGCTACGATGAAGCTGTTGGAACAGCCCGCTAAGAAGGCTCAGATCATTGAGGAGATGGACTTCCATGTGCCGCCTGAAAACATTCTCCTGGTAGGTTTCCGCCAGGAAGAAATGCGGCGCTATATCGGGAAGAATCTAAAAGAAGTGGCCGATGAACGTGGAATATCCCCCGGCCAGGCAGTGACAGATCTTATTTATGAAGATAATAGTCGCATCCAGGTGGTCTACTTTTCCATGTCAAAAGAGAATATCCGCAAGAAGATCGCCCTACCCTATATGGCTATTTGCTCCGATGCAGGTTCCATGTCGGCCGAAGGCGTCTTCCTGGAGCAGAGTACCCACCCCAGGGCTTATGGATCTTTTGCCCGTTTACTAGCTCATTTTGTGAGGGATGAAAAAGTCATCTCTATGGAAAATGCCATTTATAAACTAACAACCTTACCCGCCACGAATCTGAAACTCAAAAAGCGAGGGGCTTTAAAGGAAGGGTATTTTGCCGATGTCGTCGTGTTTGATGCCAATAGCATCCAGGACAATGCCACCTTCCAGGAACCGCATCAATATGCGACCGGTATGCAGCATGTCTTTGTCAATGGGGAACAGGTATTAAAAGATGGGGATCATACGGGCGTAACTCCTGGTCGTTTTGTGCGTGGACCCGGTTGGACCGGCTGGAAAGAATAAGAAATATGTGTTACGACATAAAAGCAGGATTGGATGCCCAATTAAAAAGGGCGAGGCGCTATGGCGATGAAAAAGCGGTCAGGCAGATCGAACAGGAACTTATTCCCTTCACAGACCTACCGATATTCCACGCCTCCGGCTTTCAACATCCCAAAGTATTCATCTATACAGACGAACAACCAAAACAGCCTACGGTAGCTACCTGGGGCTTGGTTCCCTTTTGGGTCAAGGATTCGGTTCAGCAAAAGAAATTATGGAATAATACCTTGAATGCCCGGGGCGAGACCATCTTTGAAAAACCCTCATTTCGCACTTCGGCCCGGAATAATCGCTGTATAATTTATGTCGATGGGTTTTATGAGCACCATCATTTTAGGAAAGCTACCTTCCCCTTTTACATTTACCGAAAAGACGGAGAGCCTTTGGCCCTGGCCGGACTCTGGAGTGAATGGGTAGATAAAGAATCCGGGGAAATTTTAAAGACATTCTCTATCGTGACCACGGTCGGTAATCCGTTATTGGCAAAGATCCACAACAATCCCAGGAGCAAGGGACCCAGAATGCCCCTGATCCTGCCTGACGAATTGGAAGACAAATGGTTAAACCCTGTGAATGATGAATTGGATATCAAGGCTATCCAGGAACTCATTCAGTCTTATCCGGCAGAAGAATTAGAATACTATACAGTAGCTCGCTTACGCGGCAAGGAATATGCCGGGAATGTTCCGGAAATTAATGAACCTGTGCGCTATGAGGAATTGGAATTTTAAGAATATACGGCCATATGATATAAACGCATGCAGCCAAATAGGATTTGTGCCGGTTAAAGTCCCCTAGACAATTTTTTGCGTTTGCACCGCCCTTCTGATAATAACTTATTAAACATCTCTTTATCCAGAAAGTTTAAGGGATAAAGTCCTATTTTAGATATCATATAACAAGTTTTACACAAGCCTAAAAGACGACACAATAATCATAAGACTTGGAAACACAGATAAAAAATGTATAAAAATATTGAGCGAGTAATAGTAATAATAGCCTTCGTTTCAGTTGGCATTTATATAATCTCAGCAACCGGGATTATTCCATTACCAATTGCGATAGCCAGAACTGCAATGTTTTTACTAGGCCCGTTTGCAATAATAGGTATTACGTCAATTGCCTCGTCATATACACCTCACGAGGATTTTAAAAAGATTCAGCATATTGGTCATATATTTATTGTAATTGCTTTTGGGCTATTTACAACTATGCTAGTAGTCCAACAATCTGGATTTTCATTTTATGAATCGAACAAGGAGTCTATAACTAATGCAAAAGAAGTTTTTAGATTAGTCAATTCAGTTCAACTAGGTATAGATATTTCTTTTGATATTTTTTATTGTTTGGGTATTCTGTTCTTTTCATTTAGTTTTCTAAAACTCAAAGGATTGGGGCTTTTAGTAGGAATTATTGGCGTAACAACTTCAATTGGCTTGCTGAGTTTAAATATGATAACCTTCCCTATTCCTCCTGCAGAATC
>JAHHLF010000235.1 GCA_018679315.1 Bacteroidia bacterium
CGACTTTCAGTAGCTATATTCCCTTTATGCGTTAAGCCAGGTTCTCTGAAATGAACCTGGTCGTCTATAATGCCGGGAAGTAGATAATTACCTTCAATATCGATCACGCGGGCCTTTGAATCCGAAATAGTAGGATCTATCTTCTCGATATTCGACCCACTGATCAGGACATCTCTTTCCAGGATCTCCTGTTCATTGATCATTCTGGCATTTTTTAATAAAGTTTTAGACATGTTTACCAACCTCCTTTATTGAATATACTTTTGAGCTTCATGCTTATCACACCAAAAACGGCTTCCCATACGATACGTGAACTCATTTTAGATTTTCCCTTCTCCCGATCTTTGAAGATGATCGATATTTCTTCAATATTAAATTTTTTTCGATATGCCCTGAATTTCATTTCTATTTGAAAGGCATAGCCAACAAACTTGACCTTATCCAATTCAATAGCCTCCAATACTTTTCTATGAAAGCATACAAAACCGGCTGTAGGGTCCTTAATAGGCATGCCTGTAATGATCTTTACATAAAAGGAGGCTCCATAAGAAAGCAAAACACGGTGCAAAGGCCAATTTACCACATTAACCCCTTTTTTGTACCTGGAGCCTATCACCATATCAGCTCCATTAGCACATGCATTATAAAGTCGAAGCAAATCGGAAGGTGTATGGGAAAAGTCTGCATCCATCTCAAATATGTATG
The DNA here is from genome assembly GCA_018679315.1 of Bacteroidia bacterium. Taxonomy (GTDB): domain Bacteria; phylum Bacteroidota; class Bacteroidia; order Flavobacteriales; family Flavobacteriaceae; genus HDS-28. The sequence goes on from JAHHLF010000235.1 coordinate 706, forward strand.
TATAGGATCGTGCCAAGGCCCATTTAAAGCCATGTATATAGGCCGTTCCCAATCCTTGCTTCCCTTCTCTTACTTCCAGAAAGAGTTGTTGGGTATATTGTTGCTGCAGTGATCTTACCTTATCGGCAGTACCATCCGGGGAATTATCATCAACAATTAGGATATGAAACTCTTTCCGCAAAGACAATACAGCCTCAATGATAGCCTCGATATTCTCTATCTCATTGTAAGTTGGAATGATTACAAGGCTGTCGGTCATTAGAACGAAAAAATTTCATCAAAAATACTACTTTACCAAGGGAACAGGGTTCAAAAAACATATTAATTGTAGCTCCGATCGGCAAGAAATTAGGGGTATTTGTACTTTTGGTACGCTAAGTAGTAGGAATGAAAAATAAATGGCCAAAACAGTTCTTCTATTTTCTGGTAGCCCTGTTCCTGATTAATATTTTACAAGCTTCTTTTACCCAACTCATTTTTGATGAGGCATATTATTGGCATTTTGCCCAGGAAATGGCATGGGGATATTTTGACCATCCGCCAATGGTAGCTGCCTTGATCAAAATATCATCTTTTCTGTTTTCCGGGGAATTAGGCGTTAGATTCCTGAGTTGTTTGCTCGGTATAGGGACCGTGGTCTTATTGTGGGATACCATATCCAACTCGGATAAAATTGGGTATATCCCCCACTTTTTCCTTCTGATTTTTGCCATGCCTCTGCTCAATGCATATGGTTTTTTAACCCTTCCGGATACACCCCTTTTGTTTTTCACAGCTTTCTTTCTGTGGACATATAAAAAATACCTCGAAGGCCCGACCATATTATTGTCCTTATTGCTAGGTGTCTTAATGGCGGCATTGATGTATAGTAAGTATCACGCGTTTCTGGTCATATTTCTCGTTTTCCTGTCCAATCTCTCGCTGATTAAAGACAAGTATGCATGGCTTGCTTTGTTAATTGGTATTGTTTGCTATACGCCACATTTGTACTGGCTTTGGGAGAATAATTGGGTATCAATAAAGTATCATTTGTTTGACCGGCCAAACCGCGCCTATGAGTTTATGGATTTTACATTAGGCTATCTCTTAAATCTCATCCTCATCTTTGGTTTGATTTTCCCTGTTGTCTATTACAGTATTTTCAGACAACGACCCGATTCAATGTTTAAGAGGTGCCTACTCTTTCTTGTGCTGGGATTCCTGACCTTTTTCTTTGTTTCGAGCTTTAATCGAAGAGTACAAACGCAGTGGATCATCATAGTTTGTATTCCTGCTGTTTTGCTCACTTATGATTTTATCCTCAGACATTCCACTTCGAGCAAATGGTTATATAAACTAGGCATAGCAAGTGCAGCCATACTATTATTCGCTCGTCTTGGTTTGATCTATGAGCCCTTATTTCCAGTTGCTTATGAGACCCATGGAAATAAAGAATGGGCGCAAACCGTGGCAAATGTGGCACAAGAACGGCCTGTGGTCTTCGTGAATTCTTATCGCAATGCACCCATGTATGCTTTTTATTCAGAGGGGACTTCCTTTTCCCTTAACAATATGATGTACAGGAAAAATCAGTACTCTATTGATTCTTCAGAAGAAAAAGTAAGGGGGAAAGATGTTTTGGTGATCTCAAAGAAAAGGCGGTATGAAGAATACGAATTCACCACTGGTAGGGGCGGGACACAAACCGGAATGCTTAAAAAGAATTTTCATTCCTATCGAAAACTGGAAGCTATCATATCTGCTCCCATACCCAGAGATGCGGATACATTAGTACTGGAGGTAATTAATCCATATCCATTTTCAGTCAATGTAGAAGATCTTTCATTTGGCATGGCCTATTTGAATTCCTATAAACAAGTTATGGAAACTCATGCTACAGAAATAATTCTCAATGATGGCGAATTACCGATTCTCAGAGCGGAAGATACACTCAGATGCCGTATTCTGATTCCGGATCCGAGAATTGACACGCATAGTTATCTTAGGGTAGGTATTTCAGAAAATACCCTATTTTGGGGACTCAACGGCAAACCTACCAGTATCATACCATGAACAGCATCTTAAGAGAAGTGGGCAATACAGACTGGATCACCATAGTGATCCTGATCAGTATCGTTTTTGTTATCGTTGCCAAGAGTATGTTCTATTCCAGGTTTCTCAATTTTATGGTACTCCCATTTAACAATAAATACCTCTTCATCTATAATAAAAAAGACATCTTGCTCAACTGGTTTCACATCTTCATTTCGGCTTTCCAGATAATGAACCTCACCCTGTTCATTTTTTATACTACTAATATCCTTTTTAGCGCCGAATTAGCTGCAACTCCTATCAATTACCTAATCATTTTTGGACTGCTGGTTTTGTTTTTTGTTCTCAAGATCTTTATACAACTGGGGAATAGTTTTGTGTTTGATAATCAAAAAACGATCACAGAGATCATATTTAAGAAAATATCATTCATGAATTTTAGCGGACTGATCCTTTTCCTAGCGAATATATTGCTCACCTTTATTTTACCAGGCTCTAAATGGATCGTTTTGGGTGGCATCCTATTAGTTTTCGTCATTAATCTTGTCGGTTGGATCACTATCTTGAAGAATCATCAAAAGTATATTTCAAGCAACTTCTTTTATTTTATTTTGTACCTTTGCGCTCTCGAAATCAGCCCTTATGCGCTGATTGTTTACTACGTTAAAGCTTGAGGTATATGAAGATAAAAACGATTTTGGTTTCGCAACCAGAACCAAAAATGGAAAACTCTCCATACTTGAGACTTATTGAAAAAGAGAAGGTTAAAGTAGATTTTCGACCTTTTATTCATGTAGAAGGGGTTGATGCGAAAGCCGTCCGACAGCAAAAGATCGATCTCAATAAGTACACTGCCATTATTCTGACAAGCCGAAATTCGGTAGATCATTTCTTTAGAATTGCTGAAGAAATGCGTTTTAAAGTGCCGGATACCATGAAATATTTCTGCCAGTCAGAGGCTGTGGCTTTCTATCTTCAAAAATATGTTGTCTATCGCAAGCGTAAGATCTATGTGGGTAAGCGAAACTTTAATGATCTTTTACCGCTGTTTAAGAAGTACAAAGAAGAGACTTTTTTACTGCCTTCTTCAGATTCATTAAAAGCTACCATTCCGGACACCTTAGATGGCCTGGAACTGGATTGGACACGAGGCATTTTCTACAAAACAGTTATCAGTGACCTTTCCGATCTGCGAAATGTCTACTATGACGTGCTAGTATTTTTTAGTCCCTCTGGGATTGAGTCATTACTAAAGAATTTTCCGGATTTTGAGCAAAACAATACACGTATTGCCGTATTTGGAAATTCAACGGTAAAGGCTGCTACAGATGCTGGCCTGCGCATAGACATTCAGGCGCCAACTCCTGAGACGCCCTCTATGACGATGGCACTGCAGAAGTATATCACCAGCGTTAACAAGAAATAAGGCGTTTCTTAACGAATTAACAAGGATTATCGCATTGATAAAATACGGTAATACAGATTCTTCATTGCCAAGTATTTGATACCTTAGCATCCGAAAAATTTGTTATTCAGGGTATAGATCTATGCGCGAAATCCTTCTTATTGGTATCGGTAAATCAACATCTTATCTAATCCAATATTTATTAGACAAGGCCAAGGATGAGAATATCCACCTCACTTTGGCGGATAATGATATTGAGGGCATTTTGCATGCATTTTCAAGCCATGAGGCATGTAGTATTGAATCCCTTGACATTCACGAAGAAAAACAAAGGCAAGTCCTAATTCAGAAGGCAGATCTGGTCATCTCTATGCTCCCGGCACGCTTCCATTATATTGTAGCCAAAGATTGCCTCGATTTCAAAAAACATTTAATTACGGCTTCTTATGTAAGTCCGGAATTAAAAGAAATTAAGGAAGAAGTAAAAAATGCGGGACTCGTATTTTTGAACGAGATGGGCTTAGATCCCGGGATCGATCATATGAGCGCCATGGCTATTATTGATGGGATTCGGGCAGAAGGAGGAAAGATCCTTCTTTTCGAGTCTTTTACAGGGGGGCTTGTGGCCGCGGAAAGCGACACGAATCTCTGGAATTATAAATTCACCTGGAATCCAAGGAATGTCGTACTTGCAGGTCAGGGTGGGGCGGCTAAGTTTATTCAGGAAGGAACTTACAAGTATATCCCTTACCACAAGGTATTCAGGCGAACAGAATTCATGGAAGTAGAAGGCTATGGTATGTTTGAAGCTTATGCAAATCGAGACTCGCTGAATTACAGAGAAGCCTATGGATTGCAGGATGCCCTTACCCTTTTTCGGGGAACCATGCGCCGGGTTGGCTTTTCAAAAGCCTGGAATGTTTTTGTTCAATTGGGTATGACAGATGACAGTTATACGATCGAGAATTCTGAAGGTATGTCTTATCGGGAATTCATCAACTCATTTCTCCCATATTCCCCATCTGATTCTGTGGAACTAAAGCTACGTCACATCTTGAAAATAGATCAGGATGACAGCACCTGGGGCAAACTCGTCGAATTAAATCTTTTCGACCCAAATAAGAAATTCACTCTAAAAAATGCAACCCCGGCCCAGCTGCTGCAAAAAATTCTTGAGGATCGCTGGACGCTTGGCAATGATGAGAAGGACATGATCGTGATGTACCATAAGGTAGGTTACGAAATCAATGGGAAGAAGAAGCAGGTAGACGCTAATATGGTTGTTTTGGGGGAGAATCGCATGTTTACTGCAATGGCCAAAACGGTCGGGCTTCCTATTGCCATGGCGGCCATCCATATCCTGAATGGAAAGATCCATACTCCGGGTGTTCACATTCCTATCCACAAAGAAGTCTATGAACCCATTTTGAAAGAGTTAATAGAATATGGGATCCACTTCAAAGAATTTCAAGTCCCCTACCTCGGCTACAATCCAGATTCTGTCGCGAGTTAGAGAATTAATATAAATTCCTACATTTACTAACAGTTTCTCACTTAATCTCATTTTACCATTCCTATATGGTCAAAATTGATGGAATAGACAAAAAGATACTAAGGATGCTAATGGAAGATGCCAGGCGTCCCATCCTGGAGATCGCCCGGAAAATTGGGATCTCCGGCGCGGCAATACATCAAAGACTACGCAAGCTTGAACGCTCGGGACTTATCCAGGGATCTAAGTTCATTATTAATCCAAAGATCATGGGTTATACCACCATGGCTTACGTAGGTATTTATCTGGACAAGGCCATGAGTAATCCCATGGC
>JAHHLF010000215.1 GCA_018679315.1 Bacteroidia bacterium
CCTTTGCAAATGGCCTGGCAACTGCCGCAGATTGGATGTCTGCTGCTTCCTTCCTGGGTATGGCCGGACTTATCTCTTTTGTTGGCTATGACGGTTCTGTTTACCTGATGGGCTGGACAGGAGGTTATGTCTTATTGGCCCTCTTGCTTGCCCCCTACCTTAGAAAATTCGGAAAATTTACCGTGCCTGATTTTATCGGGGATCGGTATTATTCCAATATAGCGAGAACAGTGGCCGTAGTGTGCGCCCTCCTCGTATCATTTACATATATCGCAGGGCAAATGCGGGGTGTAGGCCTTGTCTTCTCCCGATTTTTAGAAGTACCTATTACCACAGGCGTCATCATCGGGATGTTCATTGTCTTGTTCTATGCCGTTTTGGGGGGAATGAAAGGCATTACCTATACCCAGGTGGCCCAATACTGCATTTTGATCTTTGCCTTTATGGTACCGGCCTTTTTTATCTCCTTTCAAATGACGGGATCGCCTATTCCGCAGATCGGTATGGGGAGTCAGCTTCTAGATCAGAACGTTTACCTATTGGACAAATTAGACGGCCTGTCTGAAGAGCTTGGATTTGCCACCTACACCAATGGAACTAAAGACATGATCGATGTCTTTTTTATTACCGCAGCCCTGATGGTGGGTACGGCCGGACTCCCACATGTCATCGTGCGATTCTTTACAGTGCCCAGCGTACGTGATGCACGTAAATCTGCCGGATATGCGCTTTTATGTATTGCCCTTCTTTATACAACAGCACCTGCCATAGCCGTATTTGCCCGTACGAATCTGATCCAAACGGTAGCCGGTCAGCCTTATGTGGCCATGCCGGGATGGTTTACTAAATGGGAAGCCACAGGATTGATCAGTTTCGAGGATAAGAATCAGGATGGACATATACAATATGTAGGCGATCCGGCTATAAACGAATTGACTGTGGATCCGGATATCACTGTATTAGCTAACCCGGAGATCGCCAACCTGCCCAATTGGGTGATCGCCCTTGTAGCAGCGGGCGGACTCGCGGCAGCGCTATCTACAGCAGCCGGACTCTTACTAGTGATCTCAACCTCGGTTTCACATGACCTGATGAAAAAACAGTTTGCACCCGATCTCTCAGACAAAGCCGAATTGGTAGTAGCGAGATTATCAGCTGTTGCAGCTGTCTGTGTAGCCGGATATTTCGGCATAAATCCGCCCGACTTTGTAGCCGCCACGGTGGCCCTGGCCTTTGGCCTGGCAGCGGCCTCCTTTTTTCCGGCTATTATTATGGGCATTTTCTTTAAACGCATGAATAAGGAAGGAGCAGTCGCCGGCATGGTAGCAGGTATGCTCAGTATGCTCTTTTATATGGTGAAATTTAAGTTCGATATGTTCGGTGGCGGTGGCCAGGACGATTGGTGGTTCGGAATATCTCCAGAAGGATTTGGAACTGTCGCTATGATGCTTAACTTTATGGTAGCATGGCTGATCTCTACATTTACTGCAGCTCCCCCGCCAGAGATCCAGCAAATGGTTGATGATATTCGGATACCTTCCGGTGCCGGAGATGCCTCTAACCACTAAATCAACAACGCATGAGTAATTACAGTATAAAGTCGCTTGAAGAATATTTTCAAGTGTACCGTAAATCAGTACGGGATCCGGAAACATTTTGGGAAGAGATCGCCGAAGAGCACTTTGATTGGCGAAGAAAATGGGATAGTGTCCTGCATTGGGATTTTTCCAAACCTGAGGTAAAATGGTTCGACGGTGCCCAGCTAAATATTACCGAAAACTGCCTGGACAGGCATCTTCAGATCCGTGGGAATAAAACAGCCATCCTATTTGAACCCAACGACCCTAAGGAGGAGGCAGAACATATTACGTATCGTGACCTTCATGAGCGCGTATGCCGTATGAGTAATATTCTCAAGGAAAATGGCGTGAACAAGGGCGATCGTGTTTGTATTTATCTCCCAATGATCCCCGAACTTGCTATCACAGTTCTGGCTTGTGCCCGTATAGGAGCCATTCATTCTGTCGTATTTGCCGGATTTTCTTCGAATGCCCTGGCTACACGAATTAATGATTGTGATTGCAAGATCGTTGTCACTTCCGATGGCTCCTATCGCGGGGCCAAAACTTTGGATCTTAAAAGCATTGTCGATAAAGCCCTGGAAGAATGTCCTCAAGTAAGCCATGTGCTCGTGGCGAAACGCACAGGGCAGAAAGTAAATATGAAAAGGGGGAGAGATCAATGGCTCGATTCATTGATGGAACAAGCTTATGCCGATTTTCCTGCAGAGATCATGGATGCCGAAGATCCATTATTCATCCTCTATACATCCGGATCTACAGGCAAACCAAAAGGCATGGTGCATAGCTGTGGCGGCTATATGGTCTATACAGCTTATACGTTTAAGAATATTTTCCAGTACAGAGAGGACGACATTTATTGGTGTACGGCCGATATTGGCTGGATCACCGGACATTCCTACATCGTTTACGGACCCCTGGCAAACGGGGCTACCACGGTCATGTTTGAAGGAGTTCCCTCCTATCCGGATAGCGGTCGGTTTTGGGAGGTAGTACAAAAACATAAGATCACACAATTCTACACAGCTCCAACGGCCATCCGCGCTCTTGCCAAAGAAAAACTGGATTATGTAAATTCATACGACCTTTCCTCGCTGAAAGTATTGGGAAGTGTTGGGGAACCTATTAATGAAGAAGCATGGCATTGGTATAATAATAATATCGGCAAAGGACAGAGTCCGGTCGTAGATACCTGGTGGCAAACAGAGACTGGGGGGATCATGATCTCTCCTATTCCTTATGTCACACCTACTACACCCACCTTTGCGACTTTTCCATTTATAGGCATCCAGCCGGCTTTGATGGATGATCAGGGCAATGAGATCCTGGGCAATCAGACCCAGGGGAAATTATGTATAAAATTTCCGTGGCCTTCAATGGCACGTACTATATGGGGCGATCACGAGCGATACAAAAACACCTATTTCTCTGCCTTCGATAATTGCTACTTTACCGGGGATGGTGCTTTCAGGGATGAAGTAGGCTATTACAGAATTACAGGAAGAGTAGATGATGTGATAATTGTTTCCGGACACAATTTGGGCACAGCACCTATAGAGGACGCCATCAATGAACATCCGGCCGTGGCAGAATCTGCTATTGTCGGCTATCCTCATGATGTAAAGGGCAATGCACTTTACGGCTTCATAACATTAAAAGAAGTTGGTGAGAGCAGGGATCGGGATAATCTGATGAAGGAGATCAACCAAAAGATCGCAGAACAAATAGGCCCCATTGCCAAACTAGAAAAGATCCTTTTCGTAAGTGGCCTGCCTAAAACCCGAAGCGGTAAGATAATGAGGCGTATTTTACGCAAAATAGCTTCCAATGAGACAGAAAACCTGGGTGATATCAGTACACTTCTAAATCCTGAGGTAGTTCAGGAGATCATGGAGGCAGCCTCGGCCAAACAGGTGTAATCAACGGGGATACCCTTGTTTTAAAGGAATTATACGTTAGCTTCGTTAATTGCCTATGCTACTCACAATTCTTATTATCGCATATATACTGCTGGCGCTTGGCCTGATCATCGGATTATTGATCAATGGAGTTCGTCCCTCAAAGACATTGGCTTGGTTATTAGCAATATTCACAATACCTGTGGGGGGCATTCTTTTTTACCTTATGCTGGGCAGGAACCGACGAGAGAAAAAACTAATGGCCTTGCGTGAACAGGAACTCATTTACCCCAGGCGCGAAATAGATCCCAGTTATTACCAAAATTCAGATAAATTCAAAAAGCTAATGCATTTGGTGAATTCCAATTGTTTCTTTCCGCCTACCCCGGAGAACCAGGTCTCTATGCTAAAAGATGGAAAACCCACTTTTGACAGTATTTTTAATGCCTTGCAAGAGGCCCGGGAATTTATCCATGTTCAGTACTACATCTTCGAAGAAGGCGATCTGGCTACCGGACTACTACAGCTTTTCAAAGAGAAAGTGGAGCAAGGAGTGGTGATCCGAATGATCTATGACCGCATAGGCAGCTATTCGTTGAGTCGCTCTTTTCTAAATGAGCTACAAACGATCGGTGTTGAAGTATACCCCTTTTTACCCTTCAGCTTTGACAGGTATCTAACTTCGTTAAATTATCGCAATCACCGTAAGATCATTGTTGTGGATGGTAAAACCGCTTTTACCGGAGGCATTAATGTTTCTGACAAATATCTCAAAGGGGATGGCCCTTTGGGCATGTGGCATGATATGCACCTGAGGATAATTGGTCCCGCAGCATTGCAACTGGATGATATTTTCAGATCAGATTGGTTCATAGTCAGTCAGCAAGCATTACCCCTGGCATTTCAAGATAATTCAGGAAATCAGGAAAACGGGAAATTAGTACAAATCGTATATAGCGGACCTGAACATGAATTCCCTACCATAGAACAGGCTTTCCTATCTATTATTAGTGAGGCTGAGTCTTATGTTTATATTACGAACCCGTATATCATACCTAGTCAGGAAATATTAAAGGCCCTGCAAATTGTCGCATTAAGCGGCGTAGATATTCGCTTGCTGATCGCCAAAAAGAGCGACAGCCGACTTGTTGATTGGAGTGTGCGGAGTTATTGGGAAGCCCTAATGAAAGCAGGGGTTCGTATCTTTTTATTTCCTGAGGGTTTTTTACACAGCAAGATCATGGTAAGTGATGATGATATTAGCTCTGTTGGGAGCGCCAATATTGATGTCCGCAGCTTTGAATATAATTATGAAGTTAGCGCACTGATCTACGATACGCCATTCGCACAATTGCTTAAGCACGATTTCCTATCGGATTGCCATGACAGTATTGAACTGGATTATCAGACTTACCTAAAGCGACCCATGTGGCATAAGTTATTTGAGGGGATTGCCAGGATCTTTGCGCCAGTGTTATAGTACCCCCTCTTCCTCTTTTTCTTTGTGGAAGATCAGGTCTTGATCCTCTAACGCAAATACGACCAATCTAATATAATCGTCTACCGTATTCCTCACATCAATGGGGTCCGTTATATCCAGAGCGCCCCGCCAGATAAGATCGCGTTCTTTCCCAATACAAATACAGTATAGAGAAGTTTCAGCATGATAAACAGTGTATTCATCGTAGTACCCCTCATCGTAATAAATATCCTGGCTACTCAGATAATCCTCTCTGAATCCGGAATCATAATTCTCCAGATCGATCATTTTTTCACGAAAAACTTCCCGGTTCTCAGATCCCATGATCTTGGTAAATAAGATCGCATCAAAATCGCGATCAAGCAACAAAGCTTCCACCTGATCTAATTCTTCCTCGCTACGCGCAGAGTGGGTGAATTTAACATCAAAAAGATCAATGCTTCTCACTGCCTCAACGTCTCTCTTTTTGAATTCTCTCACCAGGCGAGTTTCATACATTTCGCGTGCGTCCTCATTGGAGGTCATCCCCACAATAAGCACTTTTTGCGCATCGAATATCACAATTTCAGGGTTCTTCCAGCTATGGACCAATTCCACTGAAGAACATCCGATAAGAAATATCACAAGCAATCCGATTAATTTTTTCATGGCTCCTTAGTTTAAGAGGTGATGTTGCTTTTCCTTTTTAATTATCTCGGAAATCAATTTGAAAAGCAACTTTTTCGTTTTTTGATATTCAATTTCATATGCCTCCATTTCCTGAATGAGGTCGTGATGTTCATCCCTGTAGGCTTGTTCCATTTTAGGCTGATCTACTTCATCTAGCATAATATCAAGCTGACTTTCGTGTTTGACCACCTTATCGTGCAAGCGTGTGATATCTTTTTCTTTTTTCAAAAGCTCCTGGATGATCTCTTTGCTGCGCTTAAAAAGTCTGGTATCTGCCAACTGCCTCATATAAAACGTTATAAGGCCATTTAGGAATTCCTGTTCATGCTGAATGAATGCCAACTGCGAGATCCATGATCGCGAATTTTCATGCATTTCCTCTGGGCTAAACCATTCAATATATTTTGGATACTTTTTTTTCTTCATTTCAATCAGGCCTGTGATCGAGCAGAAGGGATGTAATAATCCCGGACTTTTGCTTTGATCTGATTACTAGTCATACTATCTGCACTAGACACATCCTTAACCCGTTTTGCGATCTCGGGATGCTGCTGTTGAAGCTCTTTCAGGAGGCGTTCATATGTTTCCGCCGGGCCGTATAAAACTATTTGATCGGCCTTTTTTAATTGAGCTATGATCTTCTTAAAATACTCCCTATGCTGGTGCTTTTCACGCTCCAGGTATTTGCTGTCCTGTACTACGTCTTGTGGGCCCCATCGTGTCTTAGATCTTGATCCGCCTTTAGGATTAAAGAACTCCATATTAGATTCTATGGTCATCATTCCCACTTCCTCTTCTCCTACGGTCACAACGTATGCCTTTTCTTTATCTAGCCAAACTCCTACATTTTTCATGTCTATTCTTTATTTATGATACGTTTACTTTTCTTCCAAAATTGGGATCACCAAAAATGGTATGGACACATGATACCCGATCTTTTGGATCACAGGTTCAATAAAAATCCGCTCTAAGAATGTGTGCTTATTCCTGATCATGGCCAGCATGTTCATTCGCTTTGTCATTTGAAATTTGCTAATACCTTCAATGATGGGCTGACTCGAAGATTCATGAAATAAGTGAGCGACATCCCCTAGCGAATTGTCCAGTTGTTTTTTGTGCTCTTCTTGTTCTTCTGTCAGGTCATATCCTGTGGAAATATGAAGCACTTCTATGCTGGAGCCATGCTCTTTGGCCAATTCAACCACAGGGGTTACTTGTTCAGGCGGGTATGGAATATCCAGATCCGTAGGGAACAAGATCTCCTTGGGTTTTTCAAATTCAAATCCGTCCGGAACCACTATGACCGGGATCTTGGATTTATTTACGACATGAACTGCGTGCGTTCCGAGAAATACTTCTTTAGCCCCTGTGGCTCCCTTAGTACCCATAATTATATAATCTGCATGCTCATGCTCCGAAGAGTTCAGGATCTCATCAACCAGGGTATTGAAGGCCACATGAGTGATTATTTCATGTTTAGAATTGGAGAACTCAGTTTCTAATTGCTTCTTGAGTTCTTCTATTTGCTCCATGGCTTCGGTTTGATATACATCGCCAAGTCCTATTTGTCCCGGACTGTGGAGCACATATTCGGTCTGATACACAG
>JAHHLF010000035.1 GCA_018679315.1 Bacteroidia bacterium
TATGGGAATTTCTCTTCGAACATCGCTATCGATTCGAACAGCGTTTTCTGAATAATAAAGGACTGGCCACACCGGGTAATGATTTTAAGGATACACAGCACAGGGCTCGTTACCGACTACAGATGACATTGCCTTTAACTGATACATTCTTCCTGAATTTTTATGATGAGATCTTCTTAAACTTGCAGGATTCAGTCTTTGGTCAAAATAGACTGTATGCCGCTATTGGTATGCATATAACAAGCAATAGTAGTGTCCAGTTCGGTTATCTCAAAAATCACTTCCCATCTGCAAATTTTGACCGTATTCAGGTAGGAGTATTCTTCAATCCTGACCTTAGAAAGAAACCTCAATAAGGAGATATATTATTGATATTCAATGATTTAAACTCTAACTTTGTGCTATTAATACGGCAATATTCAACTTACTGCTGTAATTTTAGTACATTTAATATACCCCACAGAGTATTTCAGTACGCAATCAATAAATCACACCATATGAAAAAATTTACTCTTTTGTTTATCGGTTTACTGTTTCTATCATTTATTTCCTATGCACAGGAAGTAACCGGAACAGTTGTAGATGAAAATGGTGACCCCCTACCTGGTGTCTCCATTCTAGTACAAGGAACAAATCGGGGTGCTATCACAGATTTTGACGGTAAGTACAGCGTCAATGCCAATATTGGTGATGTCCTGGTGTTCTCCTATGTGGGGTTCAATACCCGACAGGTTACTGTTACAGGAAATACGGTGAATGTAACCTTACAATCCGGTGTTGAACTGGATAACGTTGTTGTGATCGGTTCCCGTAACGTAAACAGGACTGCAACAGATACTGCAGTACCGGTCGATGTTTTGGATGTTTCAGAACTCGCTTCCTCAACGCCACAGATCACAGTAACGGAGATCTTAAATTATGCGGCTCCTTCTTTCGTTTCTAACCCGCAGACAATTTCCGATGGTACAGACCATATTGCGCCTGCATCATTGCGGGGATTAGGTCCGGATCAGGTTTTGGTATTGATCAACGGTAAGAGAAGGCATAAAACTTCTTTGATCAACGTTAACGGTACTTTCGGTCGTGGTAGTGTTGGGACAGACTTAACAGCTATCCCCGCTAATGCTATTGAACGCATAGAGATCCTTCGCGATGGAGCAGCTGCCCAATATGGTTCTGATGCCATTGCCGGAGTGATTAATATTGTGTTAAAAAGATCTACTGAAGAATTAACTGTAGATGTAACTACAGGGGCAAATTTCACAAGCGAAACAAGTCCTGAGAAAGACGTAGATGGCGAGAAGATCAATGTCGGATTGAATTATGGCCTGCCCATTGGAGAAGACAATGGATTTATCAATTTCACTGGTAATTTCAATTTCAGAGGTTTCACCAATCGGATGCAGGAATGGGAAGGTCAGATCTTTAATGCGTACAACTCAATAGAACGCGTTGCTGCCGCAGATGGATATGATACCTCTTTATTGTTAGATGACGACTTTGCCGATATTTTTAACTATGCCGGGAGCGCAGGAGTAAGCCTGACAGGAGGTGAAACGCAAGAAGAACTTCAGACTATTCTTGCCGCTGACGTCACAGAAACAGAACTCGCAACTCGCGGACAGGTTCGAAGTGATTATAATATGCGCGTAGGTCAGTCTGAACTGCGCGGTGGACAATTTTTTATGAACCTTGGTATCCCATTAGGAGAAGATCTTGAGCTTTATGGTAATGCCGGATTGGGTTATAAGAATGGTAATGCGGCAGGATTCTATCGTTTGCCCTACCAGGCTCGCGCATACACACCTGCGTATATAAATGGATTCCGACCGGAGATCAACACAAATATCAATGATCAGTCCGCAACATTAGGCTTAAAAGGAATGTTAGGCGATTGGAATGCTGATATGAGTAATACATATGGCAGGAACTCCTTTTTATTCAGGATTACCAATTCCAACAACGCGTCTCTGGCAAACAGTACACCATTTGAGGCAGATGCAGGAGGATTCAACTATAGTGAGAATACGACCAATTTTGATATGTCTCGCTTCTTTGAAGATGCCCTTTCAGGACTCAACATCGCTTTTGGTGCAGAGTATCGCGTTGAGAACTATGCCATTGTAGCCGGAGAAGAATCTTCCTATGCACAATATAATGAAGAGGGGAATGTACATGATCCAACAGATCCAACGTCTGTGGTTCCAACAGATTTCTTTGGTGATAATCGACCCGGAGGGATTCAGGTATTCCCAGGATTCAAACCAGAAAACGAGATCGATGCCTTCAGAAATTCTGTAGCTGCATATTTTGATGTGGAAGCAGATCTTTCCGATATGTTCTTGCTAAGTGGGGCGGTACGATATGAGAATTATTCGGATTTTGGAGGAACCATTAATTTCAAATTGGCCTCGCGAATTAAGGCTTCAGAAAATGTGAACATTAGAGGTGGCTTGCAAACCGGTTTTAGGGCACCTTCGCTACACCAGATCCATTTTAATTCTACCTCTACTATTTTTGTAGATGGTATTCCCAATGAGGTTGGGATCTTTCCTAACACCTCGCGCGTGGCCAGGATTTTAGGAATCCCTAGCTTGAAAGAGGAAACGTCTTTTGGCGCTACAGCAGGATTCACGGCAAAAATTCCAACTGCTAATTTGAGGATCACTGTTGATGGATACCTTGTGAACATAGATGATAGGGTGATCCTTACTGGGCAATTTAATGACAACGGGAATCCTGAATTAGCAACCTTGTTCGCTCAGGCAAATGCGAGTCAGGCAGCGTTCTTCTCAAACTCTGTGGATACACAGACCAAGGGGATAGATATTGTTGTAGACCATCGTGGCACTATATCTGAAAATTTGAGGATCACAAATACGCTGGCTTTGACACTAGCCGAAACATCAGTGGAAAATGTCGCTGTACCGGATGCCATATCATCAGCCGGTCTGACAGATACCTATTTTGATGAAACAAGCCGGATCTATCTCGAAGCTGCAGTTCCAAGAACAAAAGGGAATTTGTCACATAACCTGACATTGAATGAAAATTGGAACTTCTTCCTGCGAAATAGTTATTTCGGAGAAGTTGAAGAAGCTACCAACAATATGGACCCCACTGTAGACCGTCTATACGGTGGCAAGGTTATCACAGATCTGACCATTGGTCATGATATCGATGAGAATATCACCCTGACCATTGGAGCAAACAACCTGCTGGATGTCTATCCAGATGAAACAGTTGATGCTTTCCGGTCAACCGGAAGATTCTTGTATTCAAGACGTTCTGTTCAGTTTGGAACAAACGGGCGTCATTTATTTGCTAGACTACAATTTAAATTAAAATAAGTCGTAAATTTCAACTGATAGAAGCCCCTTTCACGGGGCTTCTTTTGGTTATAACCCAATGAAGATCAATCCCAATATTAAGGAGCTGAAACCTTCGGCTACCCTGGCGATCAATGAGAAAGTTAAATTGCTCAGATCGCAAGGGGAATCTGTGGTGCATTTTGGATTTGGGCAATCGCCCTTTCCTATTCACACAGAAATAGTTAACGCTTTAAAAGAGGAGGCCGCCAATAACAACTACCTCCCTTCCCTTGGGTTAATTGAGCTCCGGGAAAGTATTGCCACCTATCTGCGCAAATGGCACGGACTCGATTTTAATGCCGACACCGTTTTTATCGGCCCTGGCAGCAAGGAACTACTTTACCAAACCATACTCATACTGGAGGGGACATTTCTTATCCCGCAGGGAAGCTGGGTGAGCTACCTACCCCAGATCAAAGCGAAAGGAGGGAACTTTACAATCCTTCCAACTGATGCTAATTCCGACTATAAGCTAGATGCAAATACGCTTGCCTCCTATTGCGAATCTAATCCAGTAGAACAAAAGACCATCATCCTAAACTCGCCTAACAATCCAACGGGCGCAGTGTATTCTGCCGAAGAGTTAAAGCAATTGGCCGCTGTATGCAGGGAATATGGGGTGATCGTCTTTTCTGACGAGATCTATTCACGGATCACCTTTGAGAGTGCTACGGCACCCTCTATCGCCTCTTATTATCCGGAACGAACCTTCATTTATAGCGGTATGAGTAAGATCTTTTCTGCCGGGGGCTATCGCTGTGGGTTTATGGCGATACCACAGGATTTTTCGCATTTAAAGTCGACTTTCCAATCGTTGTTTAGTGAAACCTTTAGCGCCGTAGCTTCCCCCGTTCAATATGCGGGTTTAGCAGCTTTTCAAGGTTCGGAAGCACTCGATGCCTATGTGCAGCGTAATACACAAATTCTAAGTATTATCGCGTCGTATGTATATAAGAAATTATCTGCGGCTGGTATACAATGCACAAAACCTGAAGGTGCCTTTTATATGATGGTAGACTTCTCCCCTTTCCAACAGAAACTAGATGGGTTGGGGCTGCAATCGAGTGAAACCGTTGCTAATTACTTTCTGGATCAGCTTGGCGTGGCTCTCCTGCCTGGAAGCGATTTTTATTTTCCGGCTAGTGTCCCCATTTTCCGCCTTGCTTTTGTCGACTTCAATGGCGCAGATTGGCCAAGAGAACCGGCCACAGAAGAAGGAATTGCCTCAATTGAAAAATACAGCCCAAAGATAGTGGAAGGCGTGGCCAAGCTTGTAACCTTTTGCAAATCTTAGCTATAAGCCATCAATTGAAAGATTCTATGCTGCAAACCGACATACTTTTTAGAAATCCATCTATATGAAAACTGAAAAGATCTTCTTTACCAATAAAAGCGGTCAGCAACTTGTAGGCCGACTGGAAGTCCCCGCTGATAGTCACCCACATAATTATGTTTTGTTTGCACATTGCTTCACATGTAATAAGAATCTATTGGCCATAAAAAATATTAGCAGGGCGCTAACGGCTCGGGGCTTCGCCGTTTTTAGGTTTGATTTTACAGGCCTTGGTGAAAGTGAAGGAGATTTTGCAGACACTAACTTCTCAGGAAATGTGGAGGATCTGGTGGCCGCAGGGGATCATCTGGCAAGTCATTTCGAAGCACCTAGCGTGCTGATCGGTCATTCTCTGGGAGGTGCAG
>JAHHLF010000077.1 GCA_018679315.1 Bacteroidia bacterium
TCTTTCTACTTACTTTTCCTAATATAGATTCTTTGATAACTACTAAAGTAGCGCCGGCTGGCCCCATATTTTTTTGTGCCCCAGCATAGATCAGGTCAAATTTGGAGAAATCCAACTGCCGCGAGAAAATATCAGAACTCATATCGCATACCAAAGGCACGGAAGTTTCCGGAAATTCCCATAGTTGGGTGCCGAAAATGGTATTATTTGAGGTGATATGAAAGTAGTCCAGATCTTTAGGAATATCATACCCTTTAGGTATGTAATTAAATCCCTTGTCTTCTGAAGAGGCAATTACTTCGGTTTGCCCGACTAAATTTGCTTCTTTTATAGCCTTTGAACTCCAGGTGCCTGTATTTACATAGCCTGCCTTATTCTCAAGCAGGTTAAAGGCGACCATCAGAAATTGCAGACTGGCGCCACCTTGCAGGAATAAAACCTGATAACCCTTATTCTCCAGTCCCAGTAGGTCCAGTGTAAGTGAGCGCGCTGTTTCCATTATTGAGACAAACTCCTTGCTTCTGTGAGAGATCTCGATCAGTGATAGTCCCATGCCGTCCAGTTCAACGACTGCTTCGGCTGCTTTTTTCATAACTTCCTTAGGCAGTATACAAGGTCCGGGACTAAAATTATGTTTCTTCATTGTGCTATAAAATTGGAGCGGTAAAGGTCTGAAATATTAAGGAATTTGTGAGACTGTCAGCGTAATATTTCCGTTATATTTTTAACAGGAATTCAACAGTGTCCACAGCATCTGCATAATCTCCTAATTGCGGATTTTGTGCTTGCCCGAAATCGAGTTCTCCCGGATGGCCAAGTCTACCAACTACACATTGAATGACCTCTCTGTTTTCATTCAATAAAGTATAAAGGGAAGCGGTATCCTGGTAGTACTCAAAATAGATATTGGCGATGGGGGAAGCGATGGCGGTATCCTCTTTAAACAATACGAATTCCCTGTCTTGAAACGCCTGGTTCCCCATCAAATAAATAGCCTTATAATAATGGTAATTATTAGCGTATTTATGATGGTTCAATAGGCTTTGATACGGTTCAATAGCTTTAAAAAGCAAGTCAAAATCATACTTCTCAGGCAGATAAAGTTTGGATACATTTCGGCATCCCAGCCCAAAATATAAAAAGAGATCTGTGCCAAGTTTACTCAGATCTTCTTTCGATTCCTCTCCACTTAAAATTGCCACGGCATTCCTGTTTTTACGGATTATATGCGGTATGTCTTTAAAGTAGTATTCAAAATAGCGGGCAGTATTTGAACTGCCTGTAGCTATGACTGCCTCTTGTCCTTTGAATGGCCCGTCTGCATAGGTGATCTTAGAAGTGAGATCCGGATCAATTTCCATCATAAGGCCAAGTATAAAAGGGAGGAGTACATCATCTTTGGCGGATAGTTTGATCAGTGCCTTATGGCCGGTGAGTAAGACACATAGTAGATCGTGGAAACCGACCATTGGAATATTGCCAGCCATAACCAGGGCTACGGTTTTGGGGTTCTTTACCGGTAAGCTATAGGCAGACAGCCAGGATGTTATCCGATCTTCTGTAAGGCATTCTCCCCACCATGACAGTGCTTGCCGGCAATGGTCTTTTGTGAACCAGGGATTTTTCTGACTGGCTTTTTCAATTGCCGAATCAAGAGATGCTGATTTGGTATCGACCTCACCATGGCTATAAGAATGTAAGATCTTACCAAGTGATAGGAATGCGTCTATATGCGGGATCTGTTGGAGCTTCAAACTTGTACGAGCCGTCTTTTGGAATTACCTTTGCGCAAATGTATTAAAAACCCCTGCCAATGATCAGAATAAAAAGGTGATCAAAGGCATAAAAATTGTTTTGAAAAAGCTATGGCTATCATTATAACAGACGAATGCATTAATTGCGGAGCTTGTGAGCCTGAATGTCCGAATACGGCAATTTATGAGGGAGCAGAAGAATGGCGATATTCCGATGGGACTTCATTGGGTGGAGCTATCGTACTACCCGATGGCAAAGCTGTTGATGCAGATATTGTTCAGGAACCGGTAAGTGATGAGTTCTATTATATTGTTCCTGATAAATGTACGGAGTGTAAAGGCTTCCATGAAGAACCCCAATGTGCCGCTGTGTGTCCGGTGGATTGTTGTGTCCCGGACGAGGATCATGTAGAGTCTGAGGAGACACTGTTAGGGAAGCAGCGCTTTATGCACCCTGAATAATTCTCTCTGTTTACCCTTTAAGGCTTGAAATATATTGTTGTATTGTCTTTTTTAATATCCTTCTATCTTTGCAGCCGATTTAAAATGACTTATGAAAGCAGGAATTGTTGGTTTGCCCAACGTCGGGAAATCTACCTTATTCAATTGCCTATCTAATGCGAAGGCCCAAAGCGCGAATTTTCCGTTTTGCACCATCGAACCAAATATAGGTGTTGTGAATGTGCCGGATCCGCGCCTGGAGAAGCTGGATGAACTGGTGAACCCTGAAAAAGTAATACCCGCCACTGTAGAAATAGTGGATATTGCCGGGCTTGTCAAGGGAGCGAGTAAAGGGGAAGGTTTGGGGAATCAGTTCCTGGCCAATATACGAGAGACCGATGCGATAATACACGTACTTCGATGTTTTGATAATGACAACGTCGTCCATGTAGACGGATCCGTAGACCCGATAAGAGATAAGGAGACGATTGATATAGAACTTCAGCTAAAAGACCTGGAATCAGTCGAGAAAAGATACGATAAGGTAAAACGGGCGGCCAGGACAGGCGATAGGGAAGCCATTAAGGAAGAAGCCGTATTGCAGCAGATAATAGCATCCCTGGAACAAGGAAAATCTGTTCGCGCCCTGAATTTTGACGGGGAAGACTACGGAACGTATGTGAAACCAATGCAACTGATCACAGACAAACCTGTACTTTACTTATGTAATGTAGAAGAAAGTGCTGCAAAAGCCGGGAATGAATATGTGGAAAAAGTTAAGCAGGCCATTACTGATGAGAAAGCTGAATTGTTGGTGTTGGCTGTTAGTACGGAAGCAGACATCAATGAGTTGGAAACCTATGAGGAGCGACAAATGTTCCTGGAGGATCTGGGCTTGGAAGAGCCAGGAGCCGCCAAACTAATTCGGTCTGCGTATGCACTCCTGAATCTACAAACTTATTTTACTGCCGGACCAAAAGAAGTTCGGGCCTGGACCGTGCTGATTGGGTCTACAGCTCCAGAAGCAGCAGGTGTGATTCATACAGATTTTGAAAAAGGTTTTATCCGCGCCGAAGTCATTTCTTTTGAAGATTACGTACATTATGGTAGTGAGGCCATAGTAAAAGAGGCCGGAAAAATGCGGATTGAAGGAAAAGAATATGTGGTAAAGGATGGTGATGTGATGCACTTCAGATTTAACGTTTAACCTCTATCATACATTCGTTTCACTTGGCATGAAATGCTAAAAATATCAACAAAACCGGTGGTTTAGTTGTTAATTACTTTCGTGCTTGAAGGGTAAAACTTCAGACCTGAAATTTTATATTAGCAACTTTAGGCAAAATTATGGCCGAAACGAAATACACAGAGGAGAATATAAGGTCGCTGGATTGGAAAGAACACATCCGGATGCGACCCGGTATGTATATCGGAAAGCTCGGTGATGGTTCTTCTCAGGATGACGGCATCTATATTCTCTTAAAAGAGGTGATCGATAACTGCATTGATGAATTTGTCATGGGTGCGGGGAAAACGATCGATATCTCCATTCAGGGTGATAAAGTGATCGTTCGTGACTATGGTCGGGGTATTCCACTAGGAAAGGTCGTAGATGTGGTATCCAAGATGAATACAGGCGGCAAGTATGATACCCGCGCTTTTAAAAAGTCTGTCGGCTTAAATGGAGTAGGGACAAAGGCTGTGAACGCCCTATCTACATTCTTTCGCGTAGAATCAACACGTGACGGAAAATCCAAATCGGCCGAATTCAGCGTAGGGGATCTGGTCAATGAAGAATTATTGGACGAGACTTCCAGACGGCGCGGAACGAAAATCACATTCACCCCCGATGAATCCATTTTTAAGAAATATAAGTACCGGAAAGAATATGTTGAGCGAATGCTCAGGAATTACGTATACCTTAACCGGGGTCTTACCATCATCTTTAATGGGGAAAAGTATTTTTCTGAGAATGGCCTGAAAGATCTTCTGATGGATTACAACAATCCGGAAGATATGCGCTATCCCATTATACATCTAAAAGGTGAAGATATCGAGATCGCTATTACGCATAGCAAAACCCAATACAGCGAGGAGTATCAATCCTTTGTGAACGGACAGCATACTACCCAAGGGGGAACACATCAATCTGCCTTCAGGGAAGCTGTGGTGCGCACCATCAGGGAATTTTACGGGAAGAACTTTGATTCCTCTGACATCCGCAAATCCATAATTTCTGCCATTTCTATCAAAGTTATGGAACCTGTCTTTGAGAGCCAGACTAAAACCAAGCTGGGTTCCACAGACATGGGGGGCGGACTGCCGACAGTACGCACCTTTATCAATGATTTTGTGGGTCGGCAGCTCGACAATTACTTGCATAAGAATCCGGAAACAGCAGAGGCTATTCAACAAAAGATCGTCCAGGCAGAAAAAGAACGAAAAGAATTATCGGGAATTCGCAAATTGGCGAGAGAACGCGCTAAAAAAGCGAGTCTGCACAATAAGAAATTAAGAGACTGCCGTGTCCATTTAGATAATATGAAGAACGAGCGGCGATTAGAATCTACCTTATTCATTACAGAAGGGGACTCGGCTTCCGGATCCATTACTAAATCGCGGGATGTAAATACACAGGCCGTTTTTAGTCTACGTGGAAAGCCCTTGAATTCCTATGGTATGTCGAAGAAGATCGTATATGAGAATGAGGAATTCAATTTGCTTCAAGCTGCGTTGAACATAGAAGATTCCATGGAAAATTTGCGATATAACAATATCGTAATTGCGACAGATGCTGATGTAGATGGGATGCATATACGCTTATTGCTTATCACGTTTTTCCTGCAATTCTTCCCGGAATTGATAAAAGAGAATCACCTCTACATTTTGCAAACACCCTTATTCCGTGTTCGAAATAAAAAGGAAACGATCTATTGTTATAGCGATGAAGAAAGGAAGCTGGCGCTAAAAAAACTAACAGGTAAACCTGAAATAACCCGATTCAAGGGGCTGGGGGAAATATCACCGGATGAGTTCCAACACTTTATCGGCGACGATATCCGACTCGAACCAGTGATGCTCGATAAGGCAATGTCTATTGATGAATTATTGAAATTTTACATGGGAAAGAATACCCCGGACCGACAAGAATTTATCATTCAAAACCTTAAAGTAGAAGTTGACCTTGTTGACGATAACCACTAGTAAAACATTTAATTAGGTTCATTCCTTATGGAGGATAATGGCACGTTGAACGAAGCGAATGAAAACCAGCAAGAGCTACCCCAGGATAGCCTGACCCGGGTAACGGGGATGTATAAAGATTGGTTCCTGGATTACGCCTCATATGTGATTCTGGAACGCGCAGTTCCCTCAATAGAAGATGGCTTTAAGCCTGTACAGCGGCGTATCATGCATGCCTTAAAAGAATTGGATGATGGCCGTTACAACAAAGTAGCCAATGTGGTTGGGCACACCATGCAGTATCACCCGCACGGAGATGCGTCTATCACAGACGCCATGGTTCAAATAGGACAGAAGGATATATTAATAGACACCCAGGGTAACTGGGGCAACATCCTTACGGGCGACAGCGCTGCGGCTGCAAGATATATAGAAGCCCGACTCACCAAGTTTGCGCTAGAGGTAGTTTTCAGCCCAAAGATCACCGAATGGCAGTCGTCTTATGACGGCAGAAAAAAGGAGCCTGTCCATCTTCCTGTAAAATTCCCAATGCTTCTGGCTCAGGGGGCCGAGGGTATTGCTGTAGGTTTGTCGACCAAGATATTGCCGCACAACTTCAATGAGCTCATCGATGCATCTGTAAAGCATCTGAAAGGCCAACGCTTTAAGATCTATCCGGATTTCCCAACAGGCGGCATCATCGATGTTACCAATTACAACAAAGGAAACAGGGGCGGGAAGATCCGGGCACGGGCACGGATATCTCAGTTGGATAAAAACACCCTTGTCATCACAGAGATCCCGCATGGCACCAATACGTCCAGTCTGATCGATTCTATTTTGAAGGCGAATGACAAAGGCAAGATCAAAATAAAACGCATTGAAGATAATACGGCAGCCGAAGTAGAGATACTGATCCATTTGCCTTCGGGAATATCGCCGGACAAAACAATAGATGCACTCTACGCCTTTACGGCCTGTGAATCCTCGGTATCCCCGCTTGGATGCGTTATTGAAGACAATAGGCCCATTTTTATTGGGGTGGATGAAATGCTTCGTAGGTCAACAGATCATACGGTGACCTTGCTGAAGTCGGAATTGGAGATCCAGTTGTCTGAATTAGAAGAGCAATGGCATTTTTCTTCCTTGGAGCGCATTTTCATTGAGAAACGGATCTATCGGGAAATAGAGGAAGAAGAAACCTGGAAAGGTGTGATCAAGGCGATAGACAACGGACTAAAACCACATACCAAGAAATTAAAACGCGAAGTCACGGAGCAAGATATTGTGCGGCTGACGGAGATCCGTATAAAGCGTATTTCAAAATTTGACCTGGATAAGGCGCAGCAATTAATTGAAAGCCTTGAAGGGCGAATCGCAGAAACGAAGCACAACCTTAAAAACCTGGTAGATTTTTCTATTGCTTACTTCAGGGAACTCAAAAAGAAATATGGTAAAGGCAGGGGGCGTAAGTCTGAAATTCGCATTTTCGATGATATTGTGGCTACTAAAGTTGTTATTCGGAACACCAAATTATATGTCAACAGGTCTGAAGGCTTTGTTGGGACATCCATGCGGAAAGATGAATATGTGACCGACTGTAGTGATATAGATGATATTATCGTATTCACTAAAGCGGGGCAGATGATGGTGACCAAGGTTGATTCCAAAACTTTTGTCGGGAAGAACATCATTCACGTAGCGGTTTTTAAGAGGAAAGATGCCAGAACTACATATAACATGGTCTATAAGATAGGCAGGGGAGGCCCCAGCTACATCAAACGATTTAATGTTACTGGAGTTACCCGAGATAAATTATATGAGCTCGCAGGCGGCAAAGCAAGCGCAGATGTGCTTTATTTCACTTCTAATCCGAATGGTGAAGCTGAAGTGATCACCGTAAACCTTCGTCAAAAGGGAAGCATCAAAAAAATAAAATGGGACCTTGATTTTGCCGATGTAATGATCAAAGGAAGGGCAACAAAAGGAAATCTAGTCACCAAATACCCGGTCAAAAGAATTGAGCTTAAAGAGAAAGGACTGTCTACTCTTAAACCGAGGAAAATATGGTTTGACGATACGATTCAGCGATTGAATGTAGATGAACGCGGAGAGCTATTAGGGGAATTCACATCTGACGACAGGCTTTTGATCGTTCGACAGAACGGAACACTCAAAACCGTGATCCCAGAATTGACCATGCGCTTTGATGACGATATGATCATTCTGGAGAAGTGGAACAAAAATAAACCGCTAACTGCGATCTATTGGGAAGGCGAGAAGGAACTTTTCTACGTAAAGCGATTCTTAATTGAACAACCAGAAAAAGAAGAACGCATTATCACAGATCACCCTAAATCATATCTCGAACGCATTTTTACCGACCACAGGCCGGTAGCAGAACTGGTCTATGCAAAGAAGCGGGGCGAAGATCGAAAAGAGAACACCTCGATAGATCTCGAAGCTTTTATTACTGTAAAAGGCATCACGGCTATGGGGAATCAACTGACAAAAGAGAAACTATTAGAAGTCAATGCCCTGGATCCACTTCCTTATCAAGAGCCTGAGGTGAAGAAAACCAACGATATTGAAGTTGTGGACGAAGAAAATCTCAGCAGTAAAAGCACTAAGGCAAAGACTAAGACAAAGGCAAAGGCTAAGGCTACTAAGGCCGATACTCCTTCAGAAACTCAAGGCAATTTGTTTGAATAAGATCAGATCTTATCCTCAGTTTTCTGCTCTAAAATAGTTTCCTTCTTTTTATACTTCATGTTAAGGAATTCAACCAGTAATGAGAAGGCTATGGCAAAGTAGAGATAGCCTTTAGGAATAGCACCTATTTCTTGTCCGAATATTTTAGTATGGCTTAAGTGCCCGGCCTCTGCGATAAGCATAAAACCGATTAGAATAAGGAAGGCCAGCGCCAGTAATTGCATAGATGGATGCTGATTGATAAATTTTCGGATCGGGTTAGCAAATACCATCATGATTATAATGGACACGATCACCGCTATCACCATTAATACGAGGGCATCAGAAGGTTTCTCTCCAACTCCATTGGTCATTCCAACAGCCGTTAATATGGAATCAATTGAGAATATAAAATCGATGATGACTATCTGAACTATAGCCCTGCCAAAGGTGGTAAGGTTTTTTGCTTTTATCGCGTCTTCATCATGTGAGGGTATTTCTACCTTTTCATGGATCTCAGAGGTGCTTTTATAGATCAGAAATAGGCCACCAAGAAATAAGATAATCGATTGTCCGCTGATCCCGGTCGTAATCCAGGAGAGATCTACATAATAAAACGGATTCTTTAATCCAATGAGTAAGGTAACGGCAAACAATAGGATGATACGTTGTACCATGGCCAGCAATAGCCCGATGTTGGTAGCTTTCTTTTGCTCTTCTTCCGGTAATTTGTTGGCTGCGATAGATATAAAGACAATGTTGTCTATACCCAGCACAATTTCAAGGAAAGTTAATGTTAGAAGGATGATCCACGCATCCGCACTGGTTAGTATTTCAAACATAATCAGTT
This sequence comes from Bacteroidia bacterium, assembly GCA_018679315.1. Classification (GTDB taxonomy): domain Bacteria; phylum Bacteroidota; class Bacteroidia; order Flavobacteriales; family Flavobacteriaceae; genus HDS-28. Next base: position 8,920 of record JAHHLF010000077.1, read on the forward strand.
TGTTTTTATAGCCGTTCCTTTGGCAATCGGGGGTTCTCCAACTAAGCCGTACTCAAATGTATAGGAATTCTCCGAAGTTGTCAATATTTTCATGTGGATGGCCTGCTGTTCTGCTCGATTCCTTGGATGAAGTTTTTGCACGATGAATTCACAGTCATTTATCCATCGAATACTAGAAGAATCTACTTTCCCCTCGTAATAGTCGATCTCCAGTTCGCCCTTGCGCTCAAAAGTTGTTGTCCGCTCTTCATTACCGACAAAGGTGGTAAACTCAAATGTCCCGTTTTTAAATTCAGCACACTCCCTTGCGGGCTCATAACATGAAACCAGGATGAGGAAAGCTACCGAAGAGAGTAGGATTCGTTTATGCATGGCTGCAAACTACAAAAACCCCTATTAATAGTGAAAAGATCATCGCTTGTCCCAGGATTCAAAACTGCCATCATCATAAAATAGCATGACCCGGGTAATCTGCTTTTCCTTCGTTCTTGACAGATCAGCTGGAGGTGCGGGAGCCGATTTCAGCAACTTATTCCCACTAGGGTAGGTGCCTTTGCCATTTAGTAGCCAATAAAGATCTACTTCAGGAAATGCCTTTACTACTTTCAATACAAAATCTAAACTGGGTTTGTTTCTCCCGGAAAGAAGATGGGAGATCCCTGAGCGCTGTACGCCAATAGTTTCAGCAAAGGCAGAAGCAGAAAGGGAGTTCGAATTCATTATTTGCTGAAGTCGGTCAGCAAAATCCTTTTCGTTTACCATTGTAACAAATTTACATTAAAATCATTAATATACTGAGCTTTAAGAGGTCTATATATAATATTTAAAACTTTAGATAGTATATTTTATATAATTGATATACAGTAATATAAATATTTAAATACATTTTGATATTTCTGATTGTTAATATATGTTTACATATGTACACAAAAGAACAAAATTTCCCCCTGCCTGATGTATACAAATGTAAATTTAAGAAAATTGACCGCTAGTAATCAAGAGTGTACCTTTGTATTGGATTGATACTCTTTTTAAGTGGAACATGATAAGGTGAAAATTCAGGGATTAGATTCACGATACCTGCCTCCCGAAGGAATAAATACCCTTATGGAATCTTTTTCTACAGAATTCGATATATCCACTATTGGACATTCTGTTGAGGGTCGGCCTATTCAAAAGATTAAAATTGGGAAGGGTTCCACCATAATATTCATGTGGTCTCAAATGCATGGGAATGAAACCACTACCACTCGCGCGCTATTTGACTTGATAAACATGTTCCTCCTCCCAAAAAGGAAGGAACAAGATTGGTTGGAGCGCATTACTATACATGCGATACCCATGCTTAATCCGGATGGTGCAGCCAGGTATACCAGGCAAAATGCCAAGGGTGTCGACTTAAACCGGGATGCGCAGTTACAATCGCAACCGGAGACAAAAGCACTTTTTTCTGCTTTTGAGAAAATTAAGCCTGATTTCTGTTTAAATCTTCACGACCAGCGTACCCGCTATGCAGTTGGGAATTCTGAAGTGCCATCTACCCTTGCTTTTTTATCGCCTTCGGCAGATGAGCCTAAAACGATCACAGCCGCCAGGAAAGGCGCTATGCAGCTTATAGCCGGTATTTATGATAAAATACAAACTGAGTCAAACATTGGTATTTCCCGTTATGATGATGCCTATAATACGCAGTGCGTGGGTGATACATTCACTTCGATGGGTACACCAACACTTCTCTTTGAGGCCGGACATTACCCGGGAGATTATAACAGGCACATCACCAGGAAGTATATTTATGAGTCGCTATATATCGTCTTAGATTTGATCGCTCATTCCTTATGGGATAACATAGATCATCAGCGGTATTTTGAAATACCTGAGAATAAAACTTCTTTCGCCGATATTGTTCTGAAGAATGGGCATTCACAGCGCCAGAACTCAGCGCTGCCCTTAAATTTTGAAGAACAACTGGTAAATGGGGAAATACTCTTTATTCCAAAACCCATATCTGAGGAATATGCAACTTCTTATTTGGGTCATAAAACATTTGATCTTAAAAATAAAAAGGATGTAAG
>JAHHLF010000289.1 GCA_018679315.1 Bacteroidia bacterium
CCTGCAGAATTATAGGGTACTATCTTGATAAAGAACACTTTATTCGGCAGGAAATCTATCACAAAGGTTGAGTTGGTCGGAAAGGAAACATTGTCAAGAACGTTTGCATTGAAAGGTGAATCTCCAATAGTCACTCTATAGCCATCTGCATTAGCTACAGGGGCCCACTCTAACAGTGGTGTTAAGGTAACATTGCTGGAGCCATCAACAGGGCTGATCATGCTTGTACAGCTGGGGAGGATTTGTGCTATCCCAGTAGTAAAAGAAATGGCCGTGCAGGGTCCAACTGCAGATCCAATGTCATTATAGGGTTGCAGTTCAACGTATATAGTGCTGCTGGGAGGAAAATCCCCCGGCGGGTTATAGCTCAAAGTATTCCCAACATCACCACTAAAAATATCAGAAGAACCAGGCGAAGTACCGATAATAAGATCATATCCGGTGGCCGATGCAGCGTATGACCATAGGAGACTCGTAAAGATACTGACATCAGTAGCCCCATCATTTGGAAAGCCAATCGAGATACATGGCGGAGGTGTTGTAACGGCTGCCGTCCGGAAACTCTGCCCCGAACAGAATATATCATCACCCCCTTCAAAAAGAAAGTCCAGTACAATTGTCACATAGATCTGAGTATTCTCTGGTAAGCCAAATTGAGGCGTATATGAGGTGGCGGAACCCACGGATTGCTCCAGAATCTCGCTACCTCCCGGGCTAGTCCCTAATATGATGCGATATCCCGGAATTTCCGGAACTGGTTCCCAGCTAATTGTCTGATCAACAGGAACATTATTAGATCCATTTGTGGGGGCAAGCAAAGACGGACACGATTGACCCAGGACTGGCATGGCCCACAAGATGAGTGTGGCCATGACCAATATGTTCCTTAGTAGACGTATCTCTGTCATTTTAAATTATCTTTTTAAGGCGAAATGCCCTTTGAATTCACGACCGTTTCTTAGGATGACCCGAAACCAGTAATCTGAAGCAGGGTACATAAAGGCATTGGATTTGCCACTCCATCCGGAACTGCTCGGACTTATTTGTGCTACCATTGAGCCAAATCGATCATAGATCGCGATAAGTGCATCCGGTTCAAATTCATCATTTACCCCTGTAATCTGCCAAAAGTCATTTACCCCATCCCCATTAGGCGTAAAGAATTTAGGATAGCCCAGCACTGTGATCTCCTTTTCCGTTAGCCCACAACCATTTTTATCCCGAATGTATAGTGTGTATATGCCAGGTTCAACCTTATTAAAATAGGGTGTATCCTGATAGTCACTGCCATTCAATGAATACTCATAATCCCCATCTCCTTCGACTTCGATAGAAACCGTATTATTAGCTGAAAAATCCTCTATAACTATATTAGTGATCGCTGCCATTTCAGATGCAAGTACTTCAAATTTGGCAAGGGCAGTACAGCTTGTAGCCGACCCATTGGAGCCGTTATTAATGCGCGCCTCCAAGCGGTATTTTCCAAGGCTCGAGATTCGTAAGGAGGGATCAAAGGAAATGGCTTCCTGATCATCGTCATCAGTTTTATACCATGCATATTCATTATAACCAGGCGGTGCTGTTATTATCAGATCATTACTTTCACTGCAAAGTGAATACGATTTGCTCATATTCAATGTCGGTTTGGGATTTACAACCAACTCTAATACATCTGCCCCTAAACATTGCGCACCATCATCTTTCCTAACATATAAAGTCGTTGACTCCGAAGTCAATATCCCAGATAGTGCATTCTCATTAATGGCCAGATCTTCCGGAGTGGCGTAAAAAATCACATTTACAGGCGCATAGGAAGTTGCCAGGAAATCCAGATCGAAATTACTTTCGAGCGTATTGTCATCAGCTAGAGTATCACAACTATAGACCGGCCCGCTGGCTGCTGCTTGAATATTTCCGGGAACTATATTAATAGCCAGCTGCCCATCGCTTGAACACCCCAAAGTATTGGTAGCTCGATAATATAAGGATTGGGAAAAGGCCTGGGTGTTATAATAGGAAGTTGGGTCGAGAATAGGTTTATCGTTATTCCGATCTGCAAGCGATTCGTAAAACAGAAAATTCAGATTGGGGTTCGAATTTATTTTTTGCAGATTGATCCGGGCGAAGCCATCCTGGGAATTGGCTAGATCGTAATCGCACTGGACAATCTCTAATTGGGTGTTGGGGCGTGGGATCACTTCAATATATGAGGTGCCTAAAATGGGACATGCTAAAGGGTCCGGAGGTACGATCTCAACATTGTAATTGCCGGTATGCTCAGGACTAGCAGAGTTTACGGTATGACTAAAACCTGTGATGGAGGGGTCTGCAACACCGTCTTTTTCCCACATATATAAGGCTCCGGGAATTTCAACGGCCTGAAGCGTAAAAGGATCTCCCTCACACAGGAGACTGGAACTGCTGAAGGACCCATCATCATTTGCAACTAAATTATTCACCGTCTGGAAAGATTGAACAAAGGGAGGGAGCCCTTGATTCGTTATTCTCGCACCTAGATCAATAGCGTTGTGTTGGTAGTCTGAGGCACTGCCTCCGGCATTTGGGTTATTGATAACTCCTAGAAAAGAAGTGCCTTCATAGTAATTTTTTGAGATCGTCCTATAGATCTTACCGTTTTCGGCAAGCTGTAATGCTCCTCTGAAAATCGGCCGTGAATCTAATGTGATGATAGAGGACTCAATGTCAGGAGCCTGCAGATCTAATTGGAGCAAGAGGGAGTAATTATTTGTTCGAGGAGGTAATACATCGTTCGAAGTATGCACATAGAGGTATCGACCATTAGGAGAAAACTCAATTCCATATGGATAATGGTAAGGTTCAGGAAGTTGAATACGTGTATATCCTGAAGACGTTCCTGACGCTACGTCGAAATCAAAGAGATAAAGACCAGAGGTCTGATTGGCGCTGGCTAAAAGATCACCATTAGGAGATAGTTTTAAATAACCTCTCGGATCATCAATATAAAGTTCCGGAAATGAGGATTTGACAGGAAATTTATTCACACCTGAGGTAGATACTTCCCAGGCATGTAAGGTATCGTAAAAGAAGGTTTCCTTTCCGCGTGGCGCCATGGTTATGACCCAAATTGAACGGTCAAAGCAATTTTTGATGATGGCGGCGATCTTTTCTGAACTCTCGTTCAGCAGTTTGATATTTTTCTGGATCACAGCACCTTGGCCATTATTCATGCTAAGATCGATAACAGAATAATGCAGTCCAAGGTCGGTGCCGCTCTGAGAAGATGCAGTATCTACACTAAAGATGTAATAGATATTCGGGTTTTCCGGTTTAGGAACAATAATTGCCGATTGGGTACTAGAGGGGTCTCCGAGTAAACCATTGCCATTGTCCATGGGCTGATGAGTACTATCGTATACAACGATACCATCCGTGTAAAATAAAAGATTTCCAAACTCGTCTGAAATAGTAGCGCAGCCTTCAAAAGTAGATATTCGTCCGTTGTCAAGTGGCGTAACGCTGCCATCGGGATCGAACCTAAGTCCGGCCCTGTCACCAAAGTACCAGTGTGTGCCCTGGCCCTGGCCTAAAAGAAGCAGTGGGCTGCATAGGCCAATACAAAATAGTACGGCTTTCCTAATCATAGCGTTCCTGTAGCCCTACAATATACTACAAATCACGCTTTTTCAGCAATGCATACGATAAATAGACAAAGATGACGATCCACGCCAAAACAATGAGTACTTCACCGAATTCCACATAGTAATCCAGTGCGATCTTTTCACCGATCTGGTCTGCTACCGTCTGTACAGCTCCAAGGCGACTAAAAGGTTCATCGATCAGGTTCCACATGGCATTTAATGGAAAGAAGCCCATAATGGCATCCGTTGTTTCTTCGTCAAAGAGTTTCCAGCGAATCATTCCCCTGGTAAATCCTTCAATAATTTGCCATAGGATCAGGAAACCAAGGGCAAATGCAGAACGCTTTACCAGGATCCCCAAAAACAAACAAAATGAGAAGAAGCCTACCAACTTGACAAAGAATGCCAACAGGAATTCGAGATCCGAAAATATAATAGAGAGCTCATTATAATCGGAGTAGATCAGTCCGAGTATCAAAGAGACTACAAAGACAAAGACTGTGGAGACCAGGGCAAAAGATATGACTGTCAGGAACTTTGAGGCAATGAACTCCTTTTTCGACAGTCCGTCTATAAGATTTTGCTTGATCGTTTTATTGCTGTACTCATTTGCCATCATAGAGACGATGACTATAGCCAAAAATAGTTTGAATATGGCTGTGATAAAGGTATTGAAGTGCCAGATATACGGGAAATTAAAGATTCCCTGATCTGCCAGGTGGAACTTGACCGGGCCTATATCAAACTTGATCGCGGCGATCAATGCAATAGAGGTGAGCAGGATGAAATAGGAAATTATAAGGACTCGGCTGAACCTATTGTTCCAGAGTTTGATAAATTCTATGTGAAGCAGCCGTACCATCTAAATTTGTTCTTTTTTAGTGATCGTCAGGAATTGCTCCTCCAGGCTCTCTTTTCTTTTGACCAAATGGGATAAGTAAATGCCCTGGCTGCCAAGATCTTTATTCAGGTCTGAAGCGTTTAACTCTTCTTTTAGATAGGCAGTTAGCAAGAGGCCATTTTCTTCTACTTTCCCAAAACTGGCATGGCCTTCCAAATAGTTCTTTAATCTGTCCATATCCGCACTTTGCAACTGGAAAAAACCATGACTGGCCATCATTCCATCTACTCGGCCCGAATACAACATAGAGCCTTTGCGGAGAATGACGACATGAGAACATACTTTCTCAACCTCATCCAGTAAGTGTGAAGCCAGAAGGATCGTGGTGCCTTTAGAAGCAATTTCTTTAATGATCTCCCGGATCTGGTGGATACCTTGCGGGTCTAGTCCGTTGGTAGGCTCATCCAGGATGAGGATCTCCGGATCATTGAGTAGGGCAGAGGCAATGGCGAGGCGTTGTTTCATGCCAAGGGAATAGGTCCTGAATTTGCTATCACGTCGATCCCAAAGCCCAACCAGTTCTAATTTTTCCTGAATTTTCTCTGTAGGGACATCCTTGATCTTGCATACCAGCTTCAGATTCTTGATGGCAGACATATATGGATAGAAATTAGGCCGTTCAATGATGGCCCCAACTTTCTTTAAGGCGTCATGAGTTGTCATACTACCATCAAACCAGGAAAAGGAGCCGGCGGTAGGATTCACTACATTGAGGACCATACCCAGGGTAGTGGATTTTCCACTACCATTTGGACCTAGAAGTCCATAAACGTTGCCTTTTTCGATGGCAAATGACAGATCATTAACTGCCGTTAGGTAGCCGAATTTTTTAGTTAGATTATGTACTGTTAAGATCTTTTCCAAGGACTAAGGATGTTTTGGAACTGTACAGATACTTGACGCCTCAGTTGGCATTTTGTTACAAGTAAGGTTAAAAAGGAGTATTTCTTAATTCCAATTTTCCTCGAATCCCATATCGTCGTAGTTGTCCAGATTATCATCCATATCGACTGCAGGATCTGATTCAAATTTCCTTTCGGGCGGGGTATCGGGGATATCACCAAAAGAGAACAAAACATTGGGATATGACTTGCCGTCTTCTTTTTCTACAATATCTGCCAATTCCACAAAGAATGTCCACATGCTCAGGAAGTCATAAACGTAGATCATTTTTGGCGAGGCCTCATTGATTACATCATCCAGGGATGTTTCGTTCATCAAGCGAACATTAGAGCCGGTTTCTGACATATCGAATAGGGCTATCTCCTCGTCTTGATTCCAGCGCTCATCACACGTATAGAAAGAGGCCATTTCATTTCCCAAAAACCCAAAAGATTGGGTAATGGTATTATGGAAATCTTCCAGGGTATTTTCAGCCTCAATTTCAAGGTCTCTGAAAATATCATCCTTGGCATCTAGAATGACTCTTATTTTATAGATCATTCGTGGGGTGTTTGTGCAAATTTAAGAAGAAATCATGGCTTTTCTACTGGAATTCACCTCTAGAAACAAGTAGAATTGTACCCCGAATAAAAAGGCGGCCATTAAAAGGTGAATGGCCTGACTCCCAAAAGGAAATTCAAAGTAGTTCATGGCAATTCCACTAATTATTTCCAAAAGGAGTAAGCCAAGAACCCATCTGATTTTTCGAAAACCCAGAGACAGTTTTCGGATCAGGTAGAATATGTACAAATTGATCGCAACAACCCCGATTGAAAAGGAACGGTGGATGTAAAATGTGATTTCAGGATCTGTCAACCATTGCTCCGTACTCTTATCGCCCAATGTCTTGATCTGGGTATCGATAAATTCCCTAACCTGTGTGCCTAATACAACCTGGACCAGGGTCATTATCAAGGCCACAAGGACCAATGTGCGGACGGTCTTATTCTTTTTATGTTCTGTAACCGGGGAAGTAGTGAGATAGATCAGGTAGAGCAGGAGGGCGACAATGGCAAAGGCCATTACCATATGGATGGTGATCTTTACAGGCGCCAAGACGCTGTAAACAACGATGGCACCTAACCATCCCTGGAAGCCCATTGCAAAAAGCGCGAGGAAGGAGAGTATTGTGATCTTTGGCCTGGAGCGCATAAACTTTAATGATACCAAAGCGAGAACCAAGGTACTAAGCCCAGCGAGCGCACCCAGGAGCCGGTTAATATACTCGGTCCATGTATGAAAAACATTAAAGGTGGCATAGTCGTGTTTTTCATACGCCATCCAGTTAGTCATTTCAAATTGCTGTGCACTTGTGAAATCTGAATTGGCCATGAGCAATGTTTCCTCCCAGATAATGGCCTGGCCTTTAGAATAAGACTGGCCAGGTGTCCACATCAGTTGTGATTCTTCTGTCGGTGGGATCACGTATCCAAAACATTTTGGCCAGTCAGGACAACCCATGCCGCTACCTGTCATTCGTACGATAGCGCCTGCAGCAATTACAAGATAAACTAGGATGAGTGTTAGCCGTGCTACCTTAATATAGCTCATATTCATTGTTTAGCCCTGCAAAAATAAAAAAGGACAGGCTAACTTGTCCTTTTTGTTTAAGTTGGCTAATAAAGATAGGATCTATAGTTGGTGGGAGACAAAAATTGACCATTCTAATAAGGGTATTTCTATTCAGGAAACCGGGTCAAGTCCCAAAGATTTAGCCTTTTCAAGCATAAACTGGTACGCAGGATCATGCTCATTGGGGATCTCACCTTCCAGGATGGCTTCCTTGATGGCTTCCTTAAGAATCCCGATTTCTCTGGACGGCGGTATGCCAAAGGTGGCCATGATCTCTTCTCCGGTCACAGGGGGTTGAAAATTCCGGATCCGATCCCGTTCTTCTACCTCGACGATTTTCATTCGCACATTCTCAAAGTTTTTTAAATAACGCCTTTGTCGTTTGGGATTTTTGGTAGTAATATCTGCTTCACACAAAGTCATCAGGTCATCTACATGATCCCCTGCATCAAATACGAGTCGGCGGACTGCTGCATCCGTGACAAAATCTTCGGAAAGCACTATAGGCCGGGAACTCATACGAACCATTTTTTGCACAAACTTCATTTTTTCATTGAGCGGCATCCGCATCCGCTTAAATAGTTTGTACACCATTTTGCTTCCTACAAATTCGTGGGCGTGAAAGGTCCACCCGATCTTTTTATCAAATTTTTTCGTGGGTGCCTTCCCAATGTCGTGTAAAAGGGCAGCCCATCGCAGCCAGAGATCGTCGGTTGATTTTGAAATATTATCTACTACTTCCAGCGTATGCCAGAAATTGTCTTTATGCCGTTGTCCTTCGATCTCGTCTATCCCTTCCAGGGCCGTAAGTTCCGGCAAGATTAGCTCCAACAATCCTGTATCGTGCAAAAGTCCAAATCCCCTGGACGGCCTGGTACAGGCCAATATCTTATGGAGTTCCTCTACAATACGTTCCGGGGATACGATTCGGATTCGTTCTTTATGGGCGCTGATGGCCTGCAGGCTGCCGAGTTCGATCTCAAAATCCAGTTGGGTCGCAAAGCGAATAGCCCTCAACATGCGGAGCGGATCGTCTGAATAGGTAATACCGGGCTCCAGCGGGGTACGGATGATCTTTTTCTCAAGGTCTTCAAGCCCGTTAAAAGGATCGAGCAGAGAACCGTAATCCGTCTCATTAAGAGAAATGGCCAGGGCATTGATCGTGAAATCCCGACGGTTCTGATCATCCTCTAAGGTACCATCTTCTACTACAGGTTTCCGACTCCCGCGATCATAGCTTTCCTTTCGGGCCCCCACAAATTCCAGGTCCAGTCCACCATAAGGCAACATGGCCGTGCCAAAATTTTTAAAGACTTTCACTTTAGGTTTGTGGGTGAGCTGTTGGGCCACAGCCTGTGCCAATTCAATACCGCTTCCCACTGCTACAATATCTATATCTGTTGGCTGCTCGCGTTTTAAAATGAAATCACGGACAAATCCTCCGATAACAAAGGCTTCCACCCCAAGGGTTTTGGCGGCATCGGCAACTGTGGTAAAGACCGGGTGCGATAAGGCGTCTTTGTAGTTTTGGTGTTTCATCATTCACGGATCACGCGCACCGTCCCATCATTGCCAAGTTTTATAATAGCCGATGGGCTATTCATGTGCTTTTCCTGCTCCAAAAGTACGATATAGTCCACGCCTTTTAAAATGGCAGCATCCACCTCGCTGAAGCTTTTGGGAGTGGGTTTATCCGCCAGGTTTGCCGAAGTGGATACGATGGGCTTTCCTAAGCGCTGGATCAATTGCCGGCAAAAGGGATCTGAGGCGATCCGGATGGCGATGGTATTATCTGCTGCCACGAGGTTTGCAGCGAGTCCTTTGGGTTTGTCATAGACAATGGTCGTAGGCTTTTGGGCCAGGTCAATGATATCCCAGGCAGGTTCAGGAACTGACTCCACATACTTCTCCAGCATAACATCGTTCGCGACCAGGCAAATGAGTGCCTTGCTGTCTTCGCGTTGTTTCAGGGAATAGATCTTTTTGACTGCCACAGGATCAGTAGCATCACAGCCAATACCCCATACGGTATCGGTGGGGTAGAGGATGAGTCCGCCCGACTCCAAAACGGCCAGTGCTTTTTTTATTTCTGATGCGCTGTCACTCATCTTTTAGCAGGGATATGCTGTTGTAAATTTCGCTCCGTTTAGCTTCGGCAATGTGAGGTAATCTCCAACTACTTTGTTGTACTCGTCAGGGTAAAATTCTTGTCGCCCATCCCCGGGGTAAAATGTCATTTCCCCAAAGAGTATCTTGCCTTCAATATTGTACAGATCTACACGTACAAATGGAAAGCCAACGGCAAGTTTTTTGACCGCCTCAACCATGGTCTCAAAGTTTTTGGGCAAGGGAAGTTCCCCTTCGTATTTTGACCCCTTACCTTTGGTGAATGGAAGCTTCTTCCAGTCCATATCGTAAAAGGCTTTTACATCTTCTTCTCCACGTCCCATATCTACCTGTACAAATTTAGGATCACCGCTAAAGCAAAAGAACTTATAATCATCCAAAACTGTCTTCCCGGCTTCCTCTAAAAACTGTTCTGCGATGAGTTTGGGTTTGACATTCTTATAGGCCCATTCGAGTCCCCCGCGATAGTATTGATTCCTGGACATCCACTTATGCATCAGGTAGCGGGCTTTCGTTCTATTCAGTTTTGATTTATCCTTAACCAACAGGTTATAATTATAGCCGTGTGCCCCTTTTATAACAAAGCGTTCGGGAAGTTCATCGAAGTTTACATTATTAACCTTGTAATACACTGCTAATAAGGTATTTAAATAACCTTCATTCAATTTATTTTTTACGTATTCGCGTACGCAATATTTGTCCACTAACTTGGTTAAGATCTCCGGTTTGTAATAGACTTTAAGCCACTGGATCTTTTCATTGAATTCAATAGGTTCTGCCAGGTTCAGTTTCTTGCCGGTGTAGTATTCATAGTATATGCCCACATACCACTCAGGGGGAAGGAATTTGAATTTTTTCAGGATGCCATATACGAATCGCTTCAAAATAGCCGGGACTTTAGTAAAACCGCCAACAAAGATATACTTTTAAGACTTTCGTATTTTTGTCATTCGCAGCTGAAATATATGGAGGCACCCAAAAATTCGATCATTGTAAGCACTTATAATTCCGAAGCCTGGCTTCAAAAGGTATTATGGGGATTTAACTATCAGACATTCAAGGATTTTGAACTTGTAATTGCTGATGATGGTTCCGGTCCTAAAACCAAGGAATTGCTTGATAAAATGCAGGAAGAAGTGAGCTATCCCATCGTACATGTCTGGCAGGAAGATGACGGTTTTCAGAAGTCGCGCATTCTCAATAAAGCCATTGAAGTGTGCCGTGCAGATTATATCATCATGACCGATGGAGATTGTATACCCCGGGAGGACTTTGTTTTAGTGCATAATATTAACAAAGCACCAGGTTTTTTTATCTCAGGCGGCTACTATATGCTCCCCATGAATATTTCGGAAATGATCACCCGGGAGGATATTGAAAAACAGCTGTGTTTCAACATCCAATGGCTCAAAGAAAAAGGCATTCCAAAAACCTTTAAGAATAACAAGCTTACGGCTAATGGTTTTATGTCTAAACTGTTCAATGCGATCACCCCTACGAATGCCAGCTGGAACGGACATAATTCCTCGGGATGGAAGAAAGATATTGTCAAAGTAAACGGGTTTGACGAGCGGATGCAGTACGGGGGTCAGGATCGTGAATTGGGCGAACGCCTATTTAATCTCGGCATCAAATCAAAGCAATTGCGATATAGTGCTGTCTGTGTGCATTTAGATCACAAACGGGGGTATAAAACACCGGAATCGATCGCTAAGAATCAGTCGATACGCAAAGAAACCCGTAAAAAAAGGAAAGTGTGGACGCCTTATGGCATCACCAAATAGTAGGCAAGCTCGTTCTTTTTCTCCAATCGCTTTAATTCCCTGTACCGTTCTAAATCGCTAAGCGCGTTCAGGTAGCACACCATGATCCCTTTCTTCCCATCCAGGAATCCAAGGCGCAGGAAATAGTGATTAAAAAACTTCCAGGCCGGCTTTAACCATAAAGCCAGATAGTTGAACTTGATCTCTTTATAAAAGGATTCCTTAGCCTTCATTTGCCCGTATTTGAGCATCTTGCCTTTGTAGTCCTCAAAATTCTTGTAGCAATAATGCGTAAGCTTCTCTTTTAGATAACCGCTGGTACCGTCTACATTCAAGATCTCATGCACAATGCGTGAATCGCAATAGTGCGCTTTACTTTTCCTGAAAAGACGGTGGTTTTTATCGGTTTGCCAGCCGCTAAAATTAAGGCGTTCCTTCTGGAACATGAATTGACGATAGAACCAAAAGGCAGCGTGGGTAGTACCGGCAGCCAATGTCGATTTTATCTCATGCTGTAAGCTTTCAGAAACCACTTCATCTGCGTCGAGGAACAGGATCCAGTCATTCGAAGCCTGTGACAGGGCAAAGGATTTTTGGCGTGTGAAATTACTGAAGGGATGTTGAATTACCTTGACATCAGGTCGGGATAGCAAATATTCATAGGTGCCATCCGTACTGTAGCTATCCACTACGATGATCTCATCGGCAAATTGAATGCTATCTAAGCAGCGTTCAATGTAGCCCATTTCATTGTAGGTAATGATAAGTGCAGTTATTTTGGGGTAATTCTCAGACATTAATTTTTATTAATATGCTCAATAGTCGCGCAAAAGTACATAATTCTATAACTTCTTTTTTCTCAAAAAATTATAAAAAGACCTTATTTTAAGCACTTCAGACAGAAACGTCATAATCTCTCAAAGCGTTGTTCAGGGAGGTTTTTTTGTCGGTACTCTCTTTCCTTTCCCCTATGATTAGGGCACATGGTACCTGGTATTCCCCTGCCGGAAAATTCTTTGTATAGCTCCCTGGTATAACAACGGAACGGGCCGGAACCCTACCTTTCATTTCCATGGGTTCCGGGCCTGTGACATCAATTATGCGTGTGCTCGCAGTGAGAACGACATTCGCCCCTAATACCGCCTCTTTCTCTACCCGGACTCCCTCTACAACGATAGACCTGCTACCTATAAAGGCGTTGTCTTCAATGATCACAGGGGCTGCCTGTAGGGGCTCGAGTACACCGCCGATGCCAACGCCGCCACTCAAGTGTACATTTTTACCGATCTGGGCACAGCTGCCCACAGTGGCCCAGGTATCTACCATAGTTCCTTCATCTACATAGGCACCAATATTCACATAGGAAGGCATTAAGATGGTACCGGACGAAATATAGGCACCATGACGGGCTACGGCATGAGGTACAACTCGTATGTTCTTAGCCTGGTAGCCGCGTTTAAGTGGGATCTTATCGTGATATTCAAAAATACCGGCCTCTAAAACTGTCATTTTCTGGATTGGGAAGTAGAGCACCACTGCTTTTTTTACCCATTCATTGATCTGCCAATCGCCTCCATTTGGCTGTGCGCAACGCAATTCCCCTTCATCGATCAGGTCGATCACCTTCCTAATGGCGTGCTGTGTTTCAGCTTCTTTTAAGAGGCTTTTATCGTCCCAGGCAGCTTCAATTTTTTCCCGTAATTCGGTCATGGCATTTCTTTTGCACAAAGATAGCTGGCATAAGAGAATTGCAAGCAATGAAAGCTAGAATAGTTTGGCCTAATTCCCTTACTTTTGCACAAAAATGAGCGAAGGAAGAATTTTGGCGCTGGATTATGGGGAGAAACGCACGGGCATGGCCGTGACAGATCCTCTACAAATGATCGCTTCGGGAATGGGTACGGTACCTACGCAAGATCTGATAAAGACGCTTCATGCGTATGTATCTGAAGAAGCAGTCACCATATTTGTGGTCGGGGAACCCAAGCAGCGTGATAATACCCCTTCAGACATTGAAGCTGAGATCCTGAAATTTATCCGGAAACTCGAACAGGAGTTTCCCGGAATACGGATCGAAAGACAGGATGAACGATATACCTCCAAGCTAGCCATGCACAGCCTGGTGGAAAGTGGAGTTAAGAAAAAGAAAAGACAAGATAAAGCCTTACTGGATGAGGTAAGTGCAACCCTGATTTTACAGGCCTATTTAGACCGAACAAAGACAAAATGATATTACCTATTGTAGCCTATGGGGATCCGGTACTCCGGAAAGTATCCGATCCGATCGAAGCAGATTATCCGGAACTAAAAACCCTGATCCAAAACATGTGGGAGACCATGTATGGCGCCAACGGTGTTGGCCTGGCCGCCCCGCAGGTGGGACGCCCTATCCGATTGTTCCTTATAGACACTTCCCCCTTTGCGGAAGATGAAGATTTTAGTCCGGAAGAACGGGAACAACTTCAAGGATTCAAGAAAGTATTCATCAACGCCGAAGTGGTGGAGGAAACCGGTACCAACTGGGCCTTTAATGAAGGCTGTCTGAGCATTCCTGAGATCCGGGAAGATGTATCCCGAAAAGATACAATCACCTTGTCCTATGTCGATGAGCGTTTTAAGGCCCATACAGAAACTTTTTCCGGTCTTCTGGCAAGAGTCATACAACATGAGTTCGATCATATTGAAGGTGTCTTATTCACAGACCATTTGTCATCCCTTAAAAGACGATTATTAAAAGGTCGACTCACCAATATTTCCAAAGGCAATATAGACGTGGACTACAAAATGAAGTTTCCGGCCTTAAAAAAAGCACGATAAACATATTCCTTAGTACCCGCATACAATGAGCTTAGAAAAAATTCTATCGATCGAAGGCCGCCCCGGCTTATTTAAACTCCTTACTCAAACCCGCAGCGGTTTTGTGGCCGAATCCCTCTTAGACGGAAAACGACTCAGTGTAGGGATCGCTAACAATGTAAGCCTGCTGTCTGAGATCGCCATTTTTACCTTGGAAGAAGAGTTGCCCCTCCGTGAGGTCTTTAAAAAGATACAGGACAAGGAGAAGGGTGGGAAAACCCCTGTTAGCCATAAAGATTCCAAATTAAAATTGGAGGAATACTTTTTTGAAGTCCTCCCGGAATACGACGAAGATCGTGTCTATCCCAGCGATATTAAGAAGGTATTGAAATGGTATAACCTTCTTACCGAAAAAGGCATCACAGATTTCGCTGAACCCCCCAAAGAAGAAGAAAAGGAGGCTTAGTCCTTTTCGATCTCCTTATAGGTATATTTATTCTCTTTCCAATCTATACGATGCGAACGGTAGAATTGTACGTTCATTCGATCCAGGAAGGGTGCCTGGTTGGCTAGGCGGACTTTGTATTTCTCCCAATCTCTATTCTCAGGACTACTCCAACTGAGCTCAGAATGACCGATCACTCTGGGAAAAGCCAGGTATTCCAATTCGCCTAGATCACTTATGGTCTCAGACCACAAGGGTGCTTCAACTCCCAGGATGTTTTCCAGAGGAAGCCCTTCTGTATAGGATTCCGGGCTCCAGACATAAGCTGTATCGACAGGTATATAGGCCGCCCAATGCAGTCCGTGTTTAGAGAGCGTATCATACTCCATATCCAGATAGGTTTTCTTGGCAGGAGACATAATTACCTGCATTCCTTTTTCCACGGCCATTTTAGTGTGATCCTCGCTTGCCCAGAATTGGGCAATAGAAGTAGAATCCACATCAGCCTGGGCGATCTCATCCCAGCCGATCATGCGCTTCCCATACTTCTGCACGATCTTTTCTACCCGGTTGACGAAGTAGATATAATCATTCTTGCTCGTAGAATGGCTTTCATCCCCTCCAATATGGAAATAGGGACCGGGGGTGATAGCGCTGATCTCACGCACTACATCGTCGATAAAGGCATAGACCGTATCTTTTCGGGTATCAAAGGAACTGAACCCTACCCGCATACCTTCATATAAGGCAAGGGGTTTCCCTGTCCCGTCCAGGAAGGGATAGGATACTGAAGCGGCATTTGTATGCCCTGGCATATCAATTTCCGGGATGACTGTCATATAATGCTTTGCTGCATAGGCGACGATATCCTTGTAGTCATTTTGTGTAAAAAAGCCGCCTGCTTCCCCGCCTACTTCAGTGCTTCCTCCGATCTCGGTCAGTTTTGGCCAGGATTTAATCTCAATGCGCCAGCCCTGGTCATCAGTCAGGTGTAGGTGAAGAATATTAATCTTGTAATAGGCCAAGAGGTCTATATATTTTTTGACGTCTTCTACACTAAAGAAATGCCGGGCTACATCAAGCATGGATCCGCGGAATCCAAAATTAGGTTCATCGGAGATCTTACCTGTGGGTATCGGCCAGATAGATCGGTCGGCCAGGGTGTCGTTTGCTTCTTCAGGGATCAACTGTCGCAGGCTTTGTACGCCCCGAAAAATCCCCTCAGGATCTGAAGCACTCAATATAATGGAATCCCGGTTCATCACCAGTTCATAGGCTTCTTTATTGGCTTCGAAGTCTTCTTCCACACTCAGGTAAATATAGCGTTCAACACCTTCTTTGTCTTCCTTGTTGATGGGTGTGATCAATCCGGTTTTAGAACGGATCTTTTCAGATAAAAATTCAGCTACTGCTGCCAATGGCTCGTCATTTGAAGAGGTATAGATGCCCGTAAACTGATCCAAACCAAAGGCATCTCCATCAGATGCTATTTGTAACGGCATGGGAATTAAATCGGCCGAAGAAAGATCCGTTTCCGGAAACTGGATCTCGGATTTTGCAGGTTTGCATTGTATAGCCAGAACAATGATTAGGAAACTGAATAGGAGTGCTTTTTTCATAAGGATTGTTTTAATTTCCGAAGGGTTTTATAATTGTCTTCCAGAGGGAATATCCCTGCTCATTCATATGGAGTCCGTCTTCCAGGAAGATCTCTTTTTTAACGGTTCCGTCTTCCAGCATGCTGTCCCATATATGGACATAGGAAGTACGTATATCTTGCTCACAGAGGGCTTTTAACTTAGCATTGAGTTTCTCGTATTTCTTCTTTAAATGCCATCGAACCAGACTGGGTTTGGCCCCGATAATTACCACTGGTGTCGGGCCATTATACTTTTGGATACGCCTGACGATACGCCGGGTTTGACGCACTATTTTGGCCGGGCTTTTTTTATTAAAGATGTCATTGTCCCCCTCATACAAAAACACCTTATCGGGTTTGTAATCAAGAACAAGCTCATCCAGGTATACTAAGAGATCAGAAGCCATGGAACCGCCAAAACCTGAGTTTACCACCTGGACTTCTGAAAAGATCTCAGGCAATTCCTCCCAAAATCGAATACTCGAACTCCCGGCAAAGACATAGGTTTTCTTCCCATTAGTATATAAAGTATCATACTTGGCTTGCAATTCCTGGACTTCATCAAGAAGGCGCTTTGGCCGCTGGGCATTAATTTCATAAACCCAAAACCCAATAAGAAATAAAAATACGGCAGCTCGAAATTGCATCAATTCTATTTAATTGACCGCCTTAGATTGTGTTATTCCTTCTGAAACAGACCATTCATAAAAACGATCGATCCATTGATCTGAAGGTTTTCCCTGAGCCTGCATGCCAAATCCATGTCCGCCTTTCGCATACATATGCAATTCACCAACATGGCCTTCATCGATCCATTCCGTGTATAATTTAATGTTCGCAGGTGCTAACATCAACGGATCGTCTGCGGCACATACCATGAACATAGGAGGTGCTTCTTCAGGAAGTTCTTGCTCGTCCAGAACTGAGGTCCAGGCATAGACAGGGACAATAAAATTCGGGGCAGCAGCTTCCTCTGTATTATAGATCACACCAAAAGTGACAGCGCCACCTGCAGAGAAACCCATAAAGCCCACTTTAGATGGGTCTATTCCTAAGGAGTTTGCATTTTCTCGGACATAAGCAATGGCATTTATACCATCCTGAATAGAGAAAGGAAGCAGACCTTTAACGATAGGAACTATCTTTTCCTGTAAGTCCGTCAGTTCTTTTACACCGTCTTCCCCCGTTGGTACGAGACGGTATTTTAAAACAAATGCCGTTATTCCTTTTTGGTTGAGCCATTTGGCCACGTCTGTCCCTTCTTTAGTGATGCTGTGTGCATACAATCCGCCCCCTGGAGCAATAATCACAGAAGTTCCATTGGCCATTTCAGCAGCCGGTTTAAAGATCTGCATCGTTGGTACGGAGACATTGGTTACAACCTGGGTTTCCCATAGCGAAGAAAAGTATTCCTTTTCATCACCATTCCATTGAAAGCCAGTTGCCGCCTCATGCGGCACAGTTATGATCTCTTGTGCATTAAGGCAAAATGCCAAAAAGCAAAATATAGGTAAGGTTAGTTTTCTCATAAAAGCACTATTAGTCTTCCTCCCAAAAATAGTACATTTATTCCTCCTAAATAAGAAGCCGATCTTATGGACAACCAAACCAAGTTCCTCTGCTGTTTTCTCATTTGTATTTCTGTGTTGATGCCGAACCTGAATAGGGCTCAGGATCGACCTGTTGCTATTGCTAATGAAATATCGTCTTCCCCGGTCATTGATGGAGAGGTATTAAATGATGGGGTTTGGTCTGAGATGAAAACCATTGGTGAGTTGTTGCAAACCCGACCGAATTTTGGTCAACCTGCCACTGAAAAGACCGAAATACGTGTCGCCTATACCAAGGAATTCTTTTATGTCTCAGTTGTATGCTACGATAGCAATCCTGATGGTTTAGTGGTCTCGGATGCACGCCGCGATGCGAATCTTGATAATACAGATGCCTTCCTCTTTATCCTCGATACATATAAAGACGGTCAGAATGGTTTTATTTTTGGGACGAATTCCCTTGGGGTTCAATACGATGCCCAGGTTGATAATGAAGGCCAGGGAAATTTTAACCCTAACAGACAACAATCGGGAACTATTGGGGGATTTAACCTTAATTGGGATGCCTCCTGGGAAGTGGCAACACAGGTGGGTAACTATGGCTGGAGTGCAGAATTTGCGATCCCGGTACGTACCTTACGATTTCAATCCGGGAAGGATTGGGGTATTAACTTCCGCAGGAATATCAGGAAATCAAACGAAGTGGCCTATTGGTCGCCTATCCCGATCGGATTTACGATAAACCGACTCTCGCTGGCGGGTTCCCTGACAGGACTGGATCTTCAAAGTCCGGGCAATCTGAAAGTGATCCCTTATGTATTGGGCAGGGCGGAAAAGGATTTTACAACACCTGATTCTGAAACGGATTTTTCGGGTGATGCTGGTGCTGACCTCAAATTCAGCGTCACGCCTAGTTTAACGCTCGACCTGACTTACAATACCGATTTTGCCCAGGTTGAAGTAGATGATCAGCAGGTGAACTTGGACCGATTTAATTTATTTTTTCCGGAAAAGCGTCCTTTCTTCCTTGAAAATGCCGGACAGTTTACCGTCGGAAGCCCTGGAGAAGTAGACCTTTTCTTTAGCCGAAGGATCGGTATTGGTGATGGAGGTAGGATAGTACCTATTATTGGAGGAGCCCGATTATCGGGTAAACTCAATAAGACTAATGTGGGTCTCTTGAGTATGTTTACGGATGATGTGGTAGAGGAGGGGATAGAGAAAAATAATTTCACGGTGGCCCGGGTGAATCATGAATTTGGCGGACGTACGGCTATCGGTGCCGTATTGGTGAACAAGGAGGGCCTGCAAACAGATAATAGCTTTAACAGAACCTATGCCATAGACGGGAAATGGGGCCTGGGCAACAAGGCCCGATTTTCAGGTTTTTATGCCCAATCCCGTGATCCGGAGAAAGCAGATGATGCCCATTCTTATAAACTGCAATATGACTACCAGTGGAATAACCTGGTCATGCGAGCTGCATATACGGAAGTAGGGGAAGGGTTTAATCCCGAAGTAGGCTTCCTGTTACGATCGGCGTATCGCAAACCGGAAGGCCTTATTCTATATCATCTACGACCGAAAAATCCTGATGCAAAAGTCCTGGAATACAGACCTCATATTTCTTACAGGGGCTACTGGAATTTTGAAGGTTTTCAGGAAACCGGATTTCTGCATATTGATAATCACTGGGAATATAAAAGCGGGTTGGAATTCCATACAGGCGTGAATATTACGAGAGAAGGTGTGGTTAATGCCTTTGATATTTCCGAAGGGGTGACGATAGCGCCCGGCACCTATGACCATGTGGAAGGTCAGCTTATTTTCTTCACAAACAGGAGCAAGCCCTTATCTATTAGCACTCGACACGTGATAGGGGGTTCATTTGGGGGATCGCGATATCTCAATAGTGCTACGTTACGCTACAGACATGGAGATAAGTTAAATACCGAAGTAGGTTATCAGTACAACAAATTCGATCTGCCAGCCGGTACGTTTTCTGCCAATATATTCCGAGGTGCTGTAGCCTATTCCTTTACCCCGAATATGTA
>JAHHLF010000236.1 GCA_018679315.1 Bacteroidia bacterium
TCTGTATAGCATGAACTGCTAAGTGTCCCGACAATCAAAAGTCCGAAGAGTAATTTTTTTGCCTTCATAATACTGCTTTTTTTGGTTCATCCTATATAAAACAAGCTTCATGCCATTTTTGTATCTTACTTATTTTCAATCATTTATATAGTAGAATAGATTCTTGAATTATCCGTATGTTTGTTTTCAGTCAAGACGTAATACAGGATGGAGACAGCCAGGAAATATGCGGTTTTTGGAGGCGGAAGCTGGGGTACTGCCCTGGTAAAAATGCTCTCAGAAAACCTGGATAACATCACCTGGTATATGCGCAATACCGATGCGATCTCCTACATTGAAAAAGAGCGACATAATCCTAATTACCTTACCTCAGTAGAGCTGCATTTAGACCGATTAACTTTGACGGACGATATAAACCGTGCCGTAGAAGAAAATGACATCCTGATCTTTGCCATTCCTTCTGCCTTCCTAAACTCCGAACTGGGCAAATTAACGGCCTCTCTGCAAGGCAAGATCCTATTCTCTGCTATCAAAGGGATCGTGCCAGAGACCGGCTTGATCATAGGGGAGCATTTTCACAAAGAATATGACATTGATTATGAGCAAATAGGTGTGATCACCGGACCCTGCCATGCCGAGGAAGTGGCGCTAGAACGTTTGTCATACTTGACCATTGCTTGTTTTGATATGGAAAAAGCCAAAGAAGTCGCTTCAAAACTTCAGAGCCACTATATCAAAACCAAAATTTCCGATGATATCATTGGCACTGAATACGCAGCCATGCTTAAGAATATTTATGCCCTCGCAGCGGGCATCGCGCATGGCTTAGGTTATGGCGATAATTTTCAATCTGTCTTAATGAGCAATGCCATCCGTGAAATGAAGCGATACATCAGGAGAGTGCATAAGATGAAGCGGAATATCAATAATTCTGCCTATCTGGGCGATCTGTTAGTTACAGGTTATTCAACCTTTAGCCGGAATCGCATGTTCGGGAATATGATCGGGAAGGGATATACCGTAAAAAGTGCCATGATGGAGATGAATATGGTGGCCGAAGGCTATTATGCGACCAAAACTGCCTATGAACTCAAAAGTTCCTTTCCTAAAAAAGTGCAATCTCCTATTATTGATGCCGTATATGGTATTTTGTATCAGGGCAAGAATGCCAAGAGGACTTTTAAAGCCCTTACAGACCGACTCGATTAAGCCCTGTCGGGGGTAAATTCAGAATGCTTCTTTATTTCTTGTTTCAACTTCTTTTTCCAACGCTGTACTTCCTTGTCGCTCGCCCCTGCAAATTCACGAAACTCATCAAGGACTACAGATAGATTGTCCTTCATTTGTTCAATGTTGAAATAGAGTCGCCCCGTTCTTCGAATAAAGAAATCCATGGGCGTACTCACACGTTCAAATTGTATGGTAAATTGCACTTCGGCTCTGATGAGTCGTTCTTCAGCTTCTCCCTTCTCTAATCCATCAAAGATTTCCAGGATAAGATCAGCCTGCTTGCCATAGGTGGTAACCAAATACCAGGCATCATAGTAAGACAGAGCTGCTTGTTTCACTCTATCTTCAATAGTGCTGATGTATTTCTTTACATGTTTGAATTTCTTAAAATCACTGCCCACCAGGGTGATGGCATCCGTATGGCATTTTTTTAGTCCCTCCTTTTCGGGATCGGGCATTTCACTTACTACCCTGTTTACTGCGCGCTCAGCCATTTTCCTATAGCCTGTAAGCTTTCCTCCGGCGATGCTGATCAAACCAGATTGGGAAACAAAGATCTCATCCTTACGTGATAATTCTGAAGCCGATTTTCCTTCTTCGTGGATTAGCGGCCTGAGTCCGGCCCAGGAGGATTGTATGTCTTCCAACCCCAAATCAACTGAAGGAAACATATTGTTCACCGCTGCGATCAAATACATGGCGTCTGCCAGGTTGGTAGTTACCTCGTCCTTGTCTTCGTTGTAATTGGTATCTGTTGTTCCTACGTAAGTAACCTTACCGCGTGGGATGGCAAACATCATCCGGCCATCAGGCACATCGAAATAGATACTTTGATTTACCGGTAATTTCTCATGTGGAAAAACCAGGTGTACCCCCTTGGTTAAATGCAATTGTTTTCCTTGTTTAGACTTATTGACAGAACGCAAGCTGTCTACCCAAGGGCCCGCTGCATTGATGGCATACCTGGCTTCTATGTTGATCTCTTCGCCCGACAAATGATCTTCAACGATTACGCCGCTTACTTTCTTTTTCTTATATAGAAAATCTTTAACCTCGGCATAGTTGAGCGCCTCAGCCCCAAAATGCAAGCTCGTCTTTAGTACCTCTGTAGTGAGTCGGGCATCATCTGTGCGATATTCTGCATAATAACCAGCCCCGTTTAAGATCTTTTTGGGAAGCAGCGGCTCTATGGCCATCGCTTCCTTTTTCTCCAGCATTTGCCTCTTGTCATCCCCGCTTACCTGTGCAAGAATATCATAGACTTTAAGACCGATCGAGGTAAGCCATTTGCCATAGGATCCATTCTCGATCAGCGGCAGCAGCATTTTTTCGGGCAAGACGAGATGAGGGGCCAATTTATGTACAATGGCGCGTTCCGAGCCCACTTCGTGGACCAGCCAAAAATCGAACTGCTTTAAGTAGCGCAATCCTCCATGGATTAGTTTTGTGGATTTACTGCTTGTTCCCGAGGCAAAGTCCCGCTTCTCGAGAAGTAGTGCTTTCATCCCGCGGGAAGCCGCATCAAGTAATATACCGGCACCTGTAATACCCCCCCCTATTACAACGAGGTCATATGTCGTTTTTTTTATGGTAGAAAGGGAATCTGAACGCTTAAGATTGGAGAAAGGCAGCGGGTTTTTCATAGGAGCATAAAGATAGGATGTTAGCTGCCAAATTCATATTCCCGTTCCACCTTACATATCCGAACTTTGTACCAGGAGTACCAGATACGCTGGCCTTCCTTTTGCGCAAATTCATGTTCGGAAACAGCTTTCCAGGCTGCAATGGCGTCCAGGCTTTCCCAATAGCTTACCGAAATGCCCAAACCATCCCTGGCACTTTCAAACCCCAGGTAACCCGGTTGTTGTTTGGCCAGCGCTTCCATTTCTGCGGCCATTTCGGAATAGCCGTCGTTGACAGAAGTACGTGTATTTGAAAAGATGACTGCGTAATAAGGTGGTTTCATATATCAATCCAAAAATTCCTTTTCCATAAAATAAGTGACTATGGCTTCTTTCATCAGAACAGATTGTTCTCCTGCTTTCAGAACAGGTAATTGATCTTTTATTTCATAATGCGGCCAGCCATCTTCATCAAAAAAACTGAACTCGTAATAGCCATAAGGTTCAAGCAAACGGCAGATGGCAATGTGCATCAGGTTCAGCTTTTCATCCTTGGTAAACTCCCTGTGAAATTGCCCTAATTCCTGAACCCCTATTAGATAGATCACCCCATCCAGATCCAGATCCTCGCCATCAGAGAATTGCTCTGTTAGCTTTAATACCAGTGTTTCCCAACGTTCTTTTAGCTTGCTGTCCCTTGACATAAACTCTTAAAAAATGATTTGCCAAAGTTACGAATCTTATATGCTATCTTTGTCTAAACCAGCGTATATGGGTTTTTTGGATGTCTTAATTGCTATCTTATTGGCATACGGATTATTCCGGGGCCTGAAGAACGGTCTCTTTATTGAACTTGCAGCTATTGTGGCATTAGTAGCAGGTTTATATGGCGCTATACACTTCTCTTATGTTGTTGGGGATTACCTGGCAGCCAATATGGAATGGAATGAAAAGTACATTCATTTGGCATCTGTGATCATCACCTTTATTATCATTGTCTTTATCGTCCATCTTGCCGGTCGCTTGCTGACCAAGATCGCTAATGTGGCCCTCATCGGATTTGTCAACAAGATCGCTGGAGGCATTTTTGGTGCTTTAAAAGTAGCTGTGATCCTGGGTGGCCTGCTTGTCTTTTTTGACCGGGCAAATAATTCCTTGAACCTGATATCCGAGGAAAAAAAGGAACACTCAATTTTTTACAACCCTTTACGGGAACTAGGGGGCTTTGTTTTTGACAATGTTTTGAAGGATGCCACAGAAAAAGTGAAGGACGCTACCACAAAGTCTGCACCTTCTTCCACAGAAGAATCTTAAAGAAAACACCTACGTATCTTTCCTTATTTAACCGGATTTCCGAGTAGATCTGCATTTCATCGAAAAATATGTCAAATTAACTAAGTCTGACCCTATTTTATTTAATATTACTAATGCTAACATACCGATTAGCTAAACACTACCGAGAACACATCCCCATTCTTGCCATATAGTATCAGAACACTATATGAAAACGAGATTGCTTTTTGCATCCCTTATCATGGTGTTTTTGGCGAGTTCCTGTACTGTCGATCCCATCGAGCAAACAGAGGTACCTTCAGCCAATAACGCCGTAGAGGTAGAACACGAATTATTGGGCATTGTCAATGCACACAGGAGTGCCATGGGACAAGGCGATCTTTCGTTTAGCCCGGTTGCCTATGAACATGCCAATGATCACAATGATTATATGGTTGCTACAGGTACCTTAAGTCATCATAACTTCAGCCTACGTGCTTCACAGATCTCTTCTGAAACCAATGCAGAATTCGTTGCAGAAAATGTAGCCAAGGGCTATTCTACTGCAGAAGCAGCCTTCCAGAATTGGCTGGACAGTCCGAATCACAAGAGTACGCTTGAAGACGATTTCACCCACACTGCCATAAGTGTAAAAGTAGACGAGAACGGCATTTTTTACTACACCCAGTTGTTCTACAGATAGTCCTTTTTACTTGCTTTATTGATTATCTTTGATTCTGTTGAACTCATTAAAAATCCGTAGCCATGCCTATCCGTAAACCTTTCAATTTGTTGAAATGGGTAGAAGAGAACAGAGATTCTCTAAAACCCCCAGTAGGGAATAAAAATCTCTATAAAGATGCCGGAGAT
>JAHHLF010000288.1 GCA_018679315.1 Bacteroidia bacterium
ACCGTAACCTCCTCAATAATATACTTTTGCTCCAAGCACATATTTACTTGGGTATCGAGAAATACGACAATGCGATAACTAATTATAATGCCCTCTTGGTAAATTCAGACGCATTTGAGCAAGATTATTTTATCACCAAGGCTAATCAGGGTCTGGCGAAACTATATGCCGAAAAGGATATGCATCAGGAAAGCATTAAGTATGCAAATGATGCCCTTAAAATTGCTCAGAAAAATAAGTATTCAAAAGAGATTGTCGATCTCAATGAGTTACTGGGGAGTGCTTATGAAAAAGTTTCCGATTACAATCTTTCGCTGAGGCATAATCGGAATCTGATGGAAATCAAGGATTCTGTATTCACTATCGATAAACTTAAAGCGGAAGCCAAAACAGCAAACGAAATCCAGTATACTTTTATGCAGGATACAATAGATAGTCAGACTAAGGAAATTGAAGAGCTCAATGAGTCTGCCAGTCGATCCGAAATAACGGCCATACTAACGTCCGCCTTCTTGACTATCATCTCTTTGCTCGCTGTATCGCTTTTCCGAAATAACCAGATCAAATTAAAAACAAATGATCTGTTGCAAACAAAAAATAAGGAATTACAAGCTGCCAGGGATGCCGCGGTTCAGGCTATGGAAGCCAAAACTAATTTCCTGTCTACCGTAAGTCATGAATTGCGAACGCCGCTTTACGCCGTAACGGGATTAACGCATATTCTCCTGGAAGAGAGTCCGGCCGAGCATCAAAAAGAGCATTTAAAATCCTTAAAATTCTCAGGAGATTACTTGCTGAACTTCATCAATGACATTCTGCAGATCAATAAGATCGATGCGGAGAAACTGGAACCCCTTGCTATAGAATTCAGTCTAAAAAAGGTGCTGACCGATGTGATCACCGGATTACAGCAAAATGCCAAACAAAAGAATACCGAGCTCATTCTGGATTATGACGAAGATATTCCCAAGCATTTGCTTTCCGATCCAATGAAATTATCACAGATCTTTATAAACCTGGTTGGCAACGCCATCAAATTTACCGAGGGTGGCTATGTGAAGATCATTGCTAAGCAACTTCGTCTCGAAAATGGGGAAGCCCAAATCTATTTCGAGGTTCAGGACAACGGTATCGGCATCCCCGATGCAAAACAAAAAAATATCTTTGACAGCTTCGATCAGGGTTCTGTTCAGATCAATCGGGAATATGGTGGCACCGGATTGGGCCTTTCCATTGTGAAAAGTTTACTCGGCTTGTTTGACAGTGATATTACCCTGAACAGTGAAGAAGGAAAAGGAAGTGCCTTCTTCTTTGAGATAAAGATGAAGGCCAAGGAGGTACAACCTGAAGAAATTCTCTTCGAACCTGAGACTAACGATTATGAACTCGAAGGACTCCATGTTCTTGTGGTTGAAGACAACAAGATTAATCAGGTGATCACCAAAAAAATGCTCTCCAAGCGAGGCGTTAGCTGTGATATAGCAAATAATGGCTTTGAGGCGGTTGATATGGCAAAAGCCAATTCGTATGACGGTATCCTAATGGACATACACATGCCTGGTATCAGCGGTGTAGAAGCAACTACCCAGATACGTCAGTTTGACACGGTGATCCCCATTGTTGCCCTAACTGCTATTTCTTTGGATGATAGTGTAGAAACCTTTTATGCTGCCGGCTGTAACGACGTTGTCACAAAACCCTTCAAGCCTGAACTATTTTATCAAAAAATTGGTGAAAACATCCTGGAACCTAAATTGAAGCGTTCTGTTTCTTAATACCCAAAAGATCCAGGAACTCAGATTCCCCATTCCCTAAAAACTTGTGATTTACTTCAATATAACTTGCATTGGTTACTAATTGCCCCAGCCGTGCATAATCCTTTGCTGTCAGAAGCAAGACATCCATCTTATTAAATGTTTCTACTTCCTTATCTGAGAAATGATGATGATCGGGATAGGCAATATGTTTGAACTGCAAGCCTTCTGATCTTAAAAAATTTACCAAGGGTTTCGGTTGTGCAATTCCTGTAACTAAAGTGAAAGGTTTTTCTTTGAGTTCAAGAATACTGCTACTTCTAGCACCAGATAAATTCTTGTCATACTCCAGGGAAGCAAAGAAGACTTTTTGTCCTTTCTCCGGCTTTATTTTTATAAATACCTCCTGTTGCTGCTCAGGCGTCATATTCACCGGACATTTTGTTATAATAATACAAGCAGCTCTCCGTGCTTCTCTTCGGCTATCCCGAAGATTGCCGGTAGGCAGGAAATAGTCCTCCGTATATAGACTATCATAGGTAGTGAGTAATACGGCTACACTAGGTGTAATACGCCGATGCTGATGTGCATCGTCTAAGAGTATTATATCTGGCTTCACTTGCGTTTCCAGCCATTGTATAGCCCTTCTCCTATCACCATCAACGCGCAGACAAAGGTCAGGGAATTTGGAAATAAGTTGTTTAGGTTCATCCCCGATCTCTTCACTTGTGTGCTCCGGATTGGCTAAAATGGGGATTGAAGATCTTCTACCATATCCCCTTGTCACTACTGCCAGTTTGTAGGTATCCGGTATCTGCGATAAGAGCCATTCGATCATGGGCGTCTTGCCGGTACCCCCTACCGAAAGATTTCCAATACTTATGGTCTGCGTTGAAAATTCAGTACTCCTTAGCAAACTCCAGTCGTACAGGGCATTTCTAAGATAAATGGCCATACCGTAAAGAAGTGCAATTGGAAAAGCTAAAATTTTGAGGAGTCGCATTTGAACGAAAATATAATATTTTATCTTTGATGACCTTAATTCAAGCCAAAATGATCATCAGCGAAATTGCTGAAATATTAGAATCTTTAGCACCACTGAATACTGCAGAAGATTTTGACAATGTGGGATTGCTGGTCGGCGACCCGAAGCAACAGGTAAATGGTATACTCGTCACCCTGGATACTCTGGAAAGTGTGTTGGACGAGGCCCTGGAAAAGAATTGCAATTTGATCATCAGTTTCCATCCGATTATTTTCAATGGGTTGAAGACACTAACCGGTAGAACTTATGTGGAAAGGGTGGTTATGAAAGCAATCAAGCATGACATCGCCATATATGCCTTACATACAGCCCTGGATAATGCTCCTGAAGGTGTAAATGCAAAACTATGTGAGGTATTAGGCATAGTCAACCCAAACATATTGATTCCTAAAGCTTCCGGGCTTAGAAAACTCACTACCTACGTACCCAAAGACCAGGCAGCAACCCTTCTGCAAGCACTTTTTGATGCCGGTGCAGGACATCTGGGAGAGTATAGCCATTGCAGTTTTCAATTAGTGGGCACAGGTAGTTTTAAACCCCTGGACAAGGCCAAACCCACTTTAGGTACTAAGGGCAAATTACATACCGAAGAAGAAACACAGATCCAGGTTGTCCTCCCTACCCATAAAAAAGGGGCAGTGATCACTGCACTGCACGACCATCATCCCTATGAAGAAGTTGCCTATGAGGTCTTTGAGATGGAGAATACGAACAGGCATCTGGGCATGGGTATGATAGGGGAATTAAAAGAAGCGCTTGGTGAAGAGCAATTTTTAAACCATGTGAAAGCCAAATTAAAAACTGGAGTTATAAGGCATAGCAGCCTATTGGGAAGGCCAGTAAAAAAAGTTGCTGTGCTCGGTGGTAGTGGCGCTTTTGCCATTTCGTCAGCCAAGTCACAAGGGGCAGATGCTTTTATTACAGCAGATGTTAAATATCATCAGTTTTATGAGGCAGAAGACCAAATATTAGTGCTGGATGTAGGACATTATGAATCCGAGCAGTTTACTAAAGCCTTAATACATGATAATCTTCGGAAAAAAATTGCTAATTTTGCCATCCTGATATCGGAGAGCATTACAAATCCTGTCTATTACTATTAATTATGGCGACTAAGAAGGCTACTAAGAAGGCTACTAAGAAAGTGACAAAGAAAGAAGTAACCGTTGAAGACAAGTTAAGAGCTTTATACGACTTACAATTGATAGATTCCCGTGTGGATGAAATTCGCAATGTACGAGGGGAGTTACCTCTGGAAGTGCAGGATCTTGAAGATGAAGTACAAGGTTTGAAAACACGTATTGATAAACTCAAAACTGATATAGAAACTATCAATTATGAGATCAGTGCGAAGAAAAACCTAATTGAAGAGGCTAAAGCAGCGATCAAAAAGTATAGCGATCAACAAAAAAATGTTCGTAACAGTCGCGAATTCAATTCGCTGGCCAAAGAAGTTGAATACCAGGAATTGGAAATTCAACTGGCAGAAAAGAATATAAAAGAGTTTAAAGTTCAGATCGATCAAAAGAAAGAAGTCGTCAGTGAAACCAAAGAACGACTTTCTGAACGCGATGCCCACTTGAAGCATAAGAAAAGCGAGTTGGATGCCATTCTTGCCGAAACGGACAAAGAGGAGAAAGCCCTTCTGGCTAAGTCCAAGCAATATGAAAAGCAAATTGAAGATCGTTTGATCACAGCTTACCAACGTATTCGTGGCAATGTAAAAAATGGACTGGCTGTTGTACCGATCGAGCGCGGTGCTTCCGGAGGATCCTTCTTTACGATCCCACCTCAGGTACAGGTAGAGATCGCTTCCCGCAAAAAGATCATTACAGATGAGCATAGCGGACGCATCCTGGTAGATCCGTTATTAGCAGAAGAAGAGCAGCAAAAAATGCACAAGCTCTTCGCCAAGATCTAATAGAATCTTCTCAGCCCTTACGTAAAAATTCGTTGAGAGTTTTACTTCATTACGGCATCGACAATGCCGTACTCGATAGATTCTTCTGCACCCATCCAATAATCACGGTTAAAGTCTTTCATGATCCTATCGAAGGTCTGACCGCAGTTTTCAGCCAGGATCTGCGCACCAAGTTCTTTGGTCAGCAAGATCTCCTTGGCCTGGATCTCAATATTGGAAGCCTGACCCCTCGCACCCCCACTGGGTTGATGGATCATAACACGAGCATGGGGTTGAATAAATCGCCTGCCTTTTTTACCAACAGAAAGGAGAATAGATCCCATTGAAGCCGCCAGACCCGAACAGATCGTAGAAACCGGACTCTTTAAACTCTTTATAGTATCGTATATGGCAAAACCGGAAGTTACATAACCCCCCGGGCTGTTAATATATAACTGGATCTCTTTGTTATTCAACATATCCAGATATAACAATCTGTCTATCACATGTTTGGCAGAATCATCATCGACCATTCCCCATAGAAAAACCTTGCGTTCTTCTAATAATTTTTCATCGATGGCTTCCTGGACTTTGCTTTTTTTAGCGCTCATGTATTCGGTGCATTTTGAGTGGTAAAAGTACACAAATTCTTATGAAAATGTAATGCAAAAAAAGGTCTGATTAGTTGTGGATCTTTACTTTATTTTCGACAACCTTTTTAATTGGGACTACGATCTTGCCTTCTTCCGTGGCAAGCGTAAGGC
>JAHHLF010000175.1 GCA_018679315.1 Bacteroidia bacterium
ACCTAACCTTTTTATAAGGGAACATTTGCCGGATATAATCCACCCCGGTCTGGTTGGTACGAGCTGTAATATAATCCGGGTAATTATCGCCGGTATACGTGCCCACAAAAATATGATCGTGCCAGGGCATTACATCGCCTCCTTCTACGTGTACCTCTTCAGGCGGATACATGATATGTTCAGGCAGGATATAATCCAGCACATGCAATATGGCTTCAAATTCCTCTTCACGATCCGGCAAGATATTAGCCTTTATCAGCTTATTGTCGATCACAAAAGCGATATCCCTGGCAAAGATCTGGTTGCAATCTTGTATAACCTCAGGCCTGAAGACTTCCACCCCGTATTTCATAAATACATCGGCAAACCCTTCCATTTGCTTTATAAGGTCTGCCTCTTTAGGATAGGTGCCCGAAAGAATATGCTCTAATGATTTTGGATCATAAGCTTCTTCGGGTTTTGGAACGGGACCACTACTTTCAGCACGTCCTAATACAACAGCTTTTAAGGGTGCTGTTTCATCAACGATATTAAGATGCAGCATAGGGTTTACCCGCTATTATTTGCGTTTTTTAATAGGAACAAATGGGCGTTCGTTAGCGCCGATATAGATCTGTCTTGGTCGACCAATGGGTTCGTTACGAAGTCGCATTTCACGCCACTGCGCTATCCATCCGGGTAGTCTTCCCAAGGCGAACATAACAGTGAACATTTCTACAGGGATGCCTAGTGCGCGGTAGATTATACCTGAATAAAAATCGACATTTGGATATAATTTCCTATCGACGAAATATGGATCTTCCAGGGCTTCTTTTTCAAGTCCTTTGGCAATATCCAGGATCGGATCTTCGATCCCAAGGTCGTCTAACAAACTATCAGCTGCTTTCTTTATGATCTTGGCTCGAGGATCAAAATTCTTATATACTCTATGCCCGAAGCCCATTAAGCGGAATGGATCGCTCTTGTCTTTGGCTTTCGCCATATACTTGGCCGTATCTCCTCCATCTTCATTGATAGCCTCAAGCATTTCCAGCACAGCCTGGTTAGCACCTCCGTGCAATGGACCCCAAAGCGCAGAAATTCCTGCAGACAGGGATGCGAATAGGCCGGCATGCGAGGATCCAACGATCCGTACCGTAGAAGTAGAACAATTCTGTTCGTGATCTGCATGCAAGATTAGCAATTGATCAAGTGCTTCTATAGCCAAATCATCTTTTCTATATTCCTCATGAGGGTGGCGGAACATCATCTTATGAATATTTTCAACATAACCCAAACTGTTATCACCGTATTCACGAGGTAGTCCCATCACCTTGCGCATTGTCCAGGCTACTAATACCGGGAATTTTGCAAGGATACGAACGATCGCATGGTACATTGCCTCTTCTGAAGACACGTTAACTGAGCTGGGATTAAATGCAATTAGCGCACTTGTCATAGAAGACAATACACCCATAGGATGGGCGGTACGTGGAAACGCATCAATGATCTTCTTCATCTCTTCATCGACATGTGATTCCTTTCTAATATCGCTTAAGAACTTCTCCAGCTGTTCTCCATTAGGCAATTCCCCAAATATTAACAGGTAGGCCACTTCAAGAAAATCTGCATGCTTGGCCAATTCCTCAATGGCATATCCCCTATAACGTAAAATCCCCTTTTCCCCATTTAAGAATGTTATGGCGCTCTCACAAGAGCCGGTATTCTTATAGCCGGGATCGATCGTTACTATTTTAGTGCTTGCACGAAGTGTTTTGATATCGACAGCGGATTCATTTTCTGTTCCTGTGATCACAGGAAATTCATATCGTTCACCGCCTATTTCTAAGTATGCTTTATTGGACATTAGTGTGAATTTCTAGTTCATGAAAAGTCCTATAAAGGTACTAAAAACAAAGGACGTTAACAATGGGCACAACCCCGTATTTGGGGGAATTTAACCCAAATTATAACTTGTAGAGGTAGGTGTAGTATTGATCCACGGATTTTTTCCAGGTGAAGCGCATTCGCTTGGCATTGGCGCGGATCTTATTCCATGTGGGCTGATCATTTTGATAGATGTCAAGTATCGTATCAAATGAATCTATCATATTCTGGAT
>JAHHLF010000118.1 GCA_018679315.1 Bacteroidia bacterium
CCTATTATCTCTCAGAACCTTGTCTTTTAACCAATCTGTAGCTTGCAAGAGTACCAGCAGTACAGCGATGTTCAGGATGGTTTTGAAGAGGTTAATTAACTCGGTTGAGCGGAACATGCCCCCGAAAAGCTCCCCGGTTTCATTGATAAAGAACCCTAATAATGTATGGACGGCAAATAATAGGATAGCCAGGTGGATCAGGCTTTCTTTCTTGTTTTTGGGCACAAAAACTTCAGCCGCCAACAGGAAGAGGGCAATAGCAAGAAGCACTATTTCCTGCCGCATCAATAAGAAGTAATTTATATCCATCCTTGCTTCATTTCATTCTACATAAATACCTGGATAAAGGGTTCTAAACTTGCCAGGATCATATTGCTTATCCAAAGTGGTGCTACCCCAATTGCGATAATGGGCAGCAACATCAATAGGATTCCCAGTTTTTCGAACCAGGTAACTTTTTCTAATGTTTGGTATTGCTCGTTCTTGATCGGTCCCATAAGCATAATGCCAACCACACGCAGGATGTAAACAGCAGTAACTACGATTGCTGAGACTGAGACAATAGTTGCTATTCTGTAAAATCGATCATTGTGTTCAAACGCACCGACGAAAATATTCATCTCTGCTACAAAGCCGCTGAATCCGGGTAATCCCAGAGACGCCAAACCTGCGATCACATAAACTGCAGAAATAAATGGGATCACTTTTAATAAGCCTCCCAGTTTT
Source organism: Bacteroidia bacterium (assembly GCA_018679315.1). Taxonomy (GTDB): domain Bacteria; phylum Bacteroidota; class Bacteroidia; order Flavobacteriales; family Flavobacteriaceae; genus HDS-28. The sequence goes on from JAHHLF010000118.1 coordinate 727, forward strand.
CTGATATCCCGCGTATGGGTCCGTTCATAGATCATACCGATCAATGCAAAAAATAAGGCTGTCATAAAGCCATGAGAGAGCGATTGCAGGATAGCCCCGTTCCAGGCTGTCTTATTTAGCATCAGCAATGCAAATAATACCAAGCCTAAATGGCTTACTGAGGAATAGGCATTGATGTATTTTAGATCTGTTTGTTTGATAGCGGCAAAAGCGCCATAGATCACGCCAAATGCTGCAAGGATTATAAAGAACCAAGACCATTCTGCAGCACCTTCAGGCATTAAATACATGGCGACCCTAAACACACCATATGCTCCTAATTTCATCAGTACGCCAGCATGAAGCATAGAAACAGCCGTTGGGGCAGATGAATGCCCGTCTGGCGACCAGGAATGAAATGGAAACAAGGCGCCTATTACGGCAAAGCCAATAAAAGTGAGCGGGAAGAAAAGTCGCTGTGCTTCAAAAGGGATGCTTGCCTGGGCAATTTCCATAATATTGAATGTCAAAGGCCCACCTGCTGGATTTGAGTTAAAATAAATACCCAATATGCCTACCAATAAGATGGCTGATGCCCCCATGAGCATCAGTGTCAGTTTCATAGCTGCAAATTCCTTAGGCCCGGAGCCCCAGATACCGATCAATAAATACATAGGGATCACCGCGATTTCGAAGAAGACGAACATGGTGAATAGATCCAGGGAGATGAAAAAACCATATACCCCTATGGAAAGCACTATCAGAGAGATAAAGAATTCTTTAGGCAGTTCTTGCATGCGCCAGGAGATAAATACCCCGGCAAGCACGACCATAGAGGTCAGGACTAGCAATGCCACAGAGATACCATCGACACCAATGGAATAATGGATATTAAAGGGCTCGAACCAAAGCAGGTCTTTTGTAAATACCATGATGGCATCATTAGTGGCCTTTTCCCTGAAGTAGGCAAAAACAAGATTTATCGCCATGGCAACCTGGATCACGCTACCAACCAATGCCACTTGTCTGGCATGTCTTAAACTCTTTGCAAAGAGCAAGGCCACAATGGTCAATACCGGTACGGTAATAAAAAGCGATAGAATATCCATATTATGTCAATCTCATTTCCACAGATATATAAACAGGATACCAAGTATGACAGCACCTGCAATAAATGCCAGTGCATAGTCCTGTACTTTTCCTGATTGGATTCCTTTAATTTTTTCTGATGTTGATACAGTACTGTTTCCAATTCCCACCATAGTACCGTCTACATATTTCTTGTCAAATTTTGCGAAGGGAGCTGAAATTCTTTTGAACAGTATTTTTTTCGTAACAAACAGATAGATCTCATCTATATAGAATTTATGGTAGGTCCAAGTATATAATTTACCAAGGCTATTTGCCATTCTGTCTGGCAATGGATTTTCTTTTTTGTAGAAGATCCATGCGGCAGCTATACCCAACACACCAACGACAGCAGCAATGAGCGCGAGGGGATAATTTAAATGTGCCTCAAAGCCCATCCTGTCGGCTGTGACATATTCACTGAAGGGAATAAAGCCGGCACCGGCACTCAATAATGCGAGAACTATGAGTGGGACTGTCATGGA
>JAHHLF010000361.1 GCA_018679315.1 Bacteroidia bacterium
GAAATGGCCAACCAAAAATGCCATGAGATCAAAGAAGAGGCCATTGAGAAATTCGGTTTAAGTTGTTTGCACATATATCACAGCTTGGGAAGAGTCAATACAGGGGAGCTCTGCATTTTTGTTTTTGTGTCGGCCCCCCACAGAAAAGCTGTTTTTGAAGGACTGCAATGGGTAGTAAATTCGATCAAAGCAGATGTGCCGATTTTTGGCAAGGAAGTGTTTGAAGATGACTCTTACCAATGGAAAGTGAACACCTAAGCTATGGTAGACATTTCACATAAAAAATCGACTGATCGTTTTGCAAAAGCGCAAGCCCTGGTTGAAGTGGGTTCGCTTGCGACAATTGATGCCATCAAACGAGGGAAAGTTCCCAAGGGAGACGTTTTTGAAATGAGTAAAGCAGCAGGCCTACTGGGGGTAAAAAAAACGGCCGAACTTTTGCCTGATTGCCATCCCCTTCCCATAGAATTTACCGGCATCGAGTATTCTATTGAGGAGAAAACTATTCGTATTGAGGTTTCCGTCAAAACACATTATAAGACCGGGGTAGAGGTAGAGGCTATGCATGGCGCCAGCCTGGTGGCCCTGAATATGTACGATATGTTGAAACCCATTGATAAGAAGGTGGTGATCCGCGAGATCAAGCTATTAAAGAAGACCGGCGGGAAATCGGATATTGATCAAAACTGAGTTAACGCTCCCTCCGCATCCAGATCTCATACATAGGCTCGCCGCGACTATTTTTTCCTTTGTGATGCCAGTCGTTTCCATCTACTTCATACATAAAATCCAAACTGGCACCAACCCGCGAATCGTCTCTGGAAAAGAACTCGATCTGCTCAATATATTTTCCATTTTTAGATACGAAACTGCCGCCACCAGTCCCTGAGAATTTAAAGGATTCTGTCGTATAAGCGATCCATTGAAATCTGCCATCCATTAGAAATTTTAAGGTCTTTCTGTTCCGGCTATCCCCTCGTCGTTCCTGTCCTGTATCCGGGCCTCTTGTACCAAACATCCAGGCTCCGTCCAGGTCTTGTTCATTGGAATCCATTTGCACATAAGTACGCTCTGTATTGCCATTAAAAACGAGAGATTTCCCATCAAAGGAATACGCCAGTCTCTTTGTGGCAACAGAGTCTTTAGCGTAATCAGAATTGAACTCAAGATCTACAAAAAGCGAATCCGCAGTGACTGTATGGAAGCCACCCAACGTTTTGATGAATTTAGGAGGATCAGAATGGTAAACGGTATGCATTGAATAAGTTTCTCCAAATTTTAATTCATGTGTGATCTTTTCCCCATCTACTTCTTCCGTAGCCATATATACACCTGTCAGGTCTTGTCCTTGCACAGGAATTAGAAGGCAAATAAAGAATCCCAACTGGGCTAATAGCGCTATTTTTTTCATGTTCGCTGTTTTTTTAAATATACAATAACTGTGTAATTTTTTTTCTCAGATCATCCGATTTTTAAAAGCACTCAGGAAATATTAGCCAACATTTCTTTAGTGGTGCGAACCAGGTCAAACTTAGGAGCCCAGCCCCAATCTTTTCGCGCCGCCTGATCATCCATGCTTGAAGGCCAGCTATCTGCGATCTGCTGCCTGAAATCCGGAGCATAATCCACTTTAAAACTTGGAATGTGATTCTTAATACTTGCGGCAAGTTCTTCTGGCGTGAAATTCATGGCTGCCAGGTTATAAGCCGAGCGTATTTTGATGTTTTCTACCGGAGCTTTCATAAGCTGTAATGTTGCCTGAATGGCATCATCCATGTACATCATGGGCAAGCGGGAATCTTTATCCAAAAAACATGAATATCTGCCGTTGGAAACAGCTCTGTGGTACATTTCTATGGCGTAATCTGTAGTTCCTCCTCCCGGTGCCGTTTTCCAACTCAATAAGCCCGGATAACGAAGGCTTCGAATATCAACTCCATATTTCTGGTGGTAATAGGAGCACCATCGCTCGCCCGCAAGTTTGCTAATGCCATAGACCGTTGTGGGGTCCATAATGGCCTGCTGAGGAGTATTTTCTTTTGGCGAATTCGGTCCAAAAACCGCAATACTGGAAGGCCAGAATATCTTTTTTATTTTCCCTTCTTTTCCCAAATTAAGGATATTCAAAAGGGACTTCATGTTGAGACTCCAGGCTTTTTCAGGGAATTTTTCAGCAGTGGCACTTAGCATGGCCGCCATAAGATAGATCTCTGAAACATCCTGATGGATGACAGTATCTTCAATAGCTCCGTAGTCTGTAGCGTCTACCATTTCAAAGGGGCCACTTTGCATGAGTTGTTCCCCCCCTTCTCGGATATCACTTGCGATGATTTTTGAAGCCCCTTTGGCTTTGCGTAAAGCCAATGTTAGTTCAGTGCCTATTTGTCCGCAGGCACCGATTATCAAGCTTGTATTTTGTACGATCTGAGCCATATTTTATACTCTATAAATATAGCTCTTATTAAAATTTGTACATTCGTTTTATGCACAAATATTGGATCTTTCTCATGCTTTTAGTCACTGTTGCTGGCTGTAAACCAGAACAGGAGGAAATTAAGTCTTCGCCTTCCAATACTTTGGCCTTTGAAATCTCCGAACTACCTAGGACCACACCTCTAAAAGGCAAGGCATTACAACTGTCTAATAAATGGTCTGAATTCAAGTCCTTTGACAACAGTTTTGCAAGAATATATGAGGCGTCAGGTAGAGAGGAATACGCTTTGATCGTAGAAGAATTGCTGGAACAATTTGAATTTCTCGGTGGTTCGACAGCACCGGCAGAATTAGAATCTCAGCAGATCAGCGCCAGGTTCACTGTTATTAGAACCTATCTCTTAAAAGTACAGGCCCTGCTCGATTATCGACTTGACAGCAAAGAGGCTACCCTTCAATTGATCCAGGCATATAGTAATGCGATGGAGCAGTGCAACATTCTAGTAAATAATACTATGGACACAAAAACTTTATTTGATGAATAAGATTGCACTTTTATTGGTATTGATAGTACTGGTTTATCCGGCACAGGGTCAGGAAAATTCTCAAAAGGAGGTGGAAATAGCGCTGGATGAATGGCACCTTGCCGCATCTAATGCCGACTACGATGCCTATTTTGCCCGTATGACAGACCGCTCCATCTTTATTGGGACGGATGCCACGGAAAATTGGTCAGTTGAAGCATTTAAAGCCTTTTCCAAACCTTATTTTGATAAAGGAAAGGCGTGGAGTTTTGAGGCTGTAGAACGTAATATTTTCTTCAATGAGGCAAATAATCTGGCCTGGTTTGATGAGTTACTCGATACCTGGATGGGAATTTGTCGTGGTTCGGGTGTTCTCCAAAAGGACATGGGGGGCAATTGGAAAATTGCACATTACGTCCTATCTATCGCTGTTCCCAATGAGCATGTAGATGCGTTGTTGTCAATTAAAAAGGATACAGATAGTGTCTTGACAAAGAAGTTACGCTCAAAAAACACGATAATGGATCACAAAGATTGATCCTGCTTTATAGAATAATGGGCTGATATGAGCTATCCCCTACTTTTCTTCCTCAGGAGATTCTTTTCTTGAAACCAGGGCTTGCTTGCTCAAACTGGCCAAATTGAAATTCGGATCAATTTTAAGGGCTTCATCCATATAAGCGATGGCTTCATCTATCTTGGTTTTATCCAAATTGTACTCCATTAAGCCTTTTAGGTGGATAAAAGCAGCTTTTAAAGGTACTTCATAGGGTTGTTGCCGCTCATAAAACGCATACTTCATTTCATCTTTTGAATTGGCAATGCCGTACTCAATGTTGCTTGTCGCGCCAGCATTGTCTCCAACCTGTATCTTAAGGTCGGCAAGCTCGTATGCGATATAAGGATTAGGTGTTCTTTGATTGAGGAGTTCAAATTGCTCAATAGCTCTGTTGGGCTGATTTAAGGCTTTTAAAGATATGGCCTTCACCTGAACGGCTAAATTTGAATCCGAATCATCTTTTTCGATCCCGATGGTGTTAAGTGCCTGCAGGTGCTGGTTATTATTAGCATATACATATGCCAAGGTATCCCTTCGCTCCTTGGCAGGTGCGAGTATGTTCAGATGTGTTAAGGCATTGATCACCCCCTGAATATCCCCCTGAAGCTTCATTTCATTGTAGTATGCCTCGTAATGCGCCAATAATTCGGAATTAGATTGTGCATTGGCAAAGAAACCGGCTAAGAAAACCGCAATACATAGTGTCCTTTTCATCCTATCGAATTTAGTGCGGCAAAACTATGAATTATTTTCCTCTTGCCCTGTTAACTTTCTGATATATTTGGGTATAAAAAAGGACGCCTTTGGCGTCCTATATATCATACTTGCTAAAGTTCATATCGCATGCAACGGAACTTCTTTCTTTGTGAGGGATCGCAATAATCCGGCATAAAATGCCAGGCTCTTGGTATCAGAATCAACACAAGAACGTAAGAAATTCTTAAGGTTTTTGAAAAATAGATTTGCGTGTACCGTCGGGACAGCAATATTAACTGTCTTTGGGTCATAGTCCTTGTCGTCAATGACGATATCCATCTCTACTCGTTTCCTGTGATAGTCAATATTTACCCCAACAGCATTGTAGTGCTTTTTCAGTAATACCTCGTGCAGGT
>JAHHLF010000330.1 GCA_018679315.1 Bacteroidia bacterium
AAAATGAAAAAATTAACTCCTTGTTTGTAATTATGAAGTAAACTTACGGGCATCCTTCCAACCCCCATAATTTTTGTTGTGATTGCGTTCTCTTTTGTGGTGAAATAGCCCAAAAGTGATATTTCAACCTCTAAATGAGGTACTTAAGGAATACAATCAATGATGTTTTTCAGGAAAGAATTTATGTCGAAATCCGGAGGTTCGGCCAAACCGGTTCGCACAATAACCAGGTCTTTAGAAGGAATGATAAATACATATTGGCCCTGATAGCCGTTAGCTGAATACAGGTCGGTAGGTACATCAGGGTATTTCCCTTCAGCATTCAGCCAAAAATGAGCACCATAGGTGCCATCTGATCCCTCGGTTGGTGTGCTGATATATTCTATCCATTCTTCATGGAATAATCGTTCTCCATTCCAGACACCCTTGTTCAGGTAAAGGGCTCCGAATTTAGCCCAGTCGCGCGTATTGGCCCAGGCATAGGAAGAACCGACAAAATTGCCAGCCAGATCCGTTTCTATTAGCATGCTATGCATCCCGATCTTATCTATAAGCGCCGCATAGGGAAAGTCAAGATATTCCTGATAAGTGTCGAATTGATCGCGCAGCAAGCCGGAAAGTAAATTAGACGTACCAGACGAATAATTCCAAAACTGTGTGGGATAACCAACGGCTTCTTTCTCGGCTTGCGCCTTGCTCATGTCTGTTTCCATAAAAAGCATCCGTGTTACATCAGACATCTTGGTATAGTCCTCTTCCCATTCTAAACTGCTTTGCATGCGCAGTAAATGGTTATAGGTGATACCTGAGCGATCATCCGACTGCCAGCCCGGAACCGGGGCTGGTGTTTCCACATCGAGTTGTTCCTCATATTGCAGGATCCCGTAAAGCGTAACCAGGATACTTTTTGTCATGGACCAACCCAGTATCGGGGTGTCTGCCGTAAATCCATCGGCATAACGTTCGGCAAGGATCTTATTATTATGCAAAACAAGCACGGATCTTGTTTTTTGAACTTGGGGCCTGGCGAAAGCACTATCCAGGGCTACTTCAAGTTTTGCAAAATCTACACCTTTCAGTGTTGTTGTATCCGGATCCTTGTTGCCAAAGGGGTAGGGGTTCTCGACCTTATTTCGATTTGGTTTACGATAAGGTCCCGGTTCGTAATCTTCATTTATCAACACACAACCCAATCCATCTCGGCAAATAGCAGTACGCTCCATGAGTCCAAAAACTTCTGCAGATGCTTCTTGATCCTGGGCATTAACTTCGGCCTCTGCAAGTTTTATCAGTGGAACATTGGTATCCTGATCTGTCAAAGAGGCCACGGAACGATCAGCAATAAAAACGCCAGACGCCATGTACTTTGCAGTATAACCAGAGATTATATTTAATTTGGAATACTGTGTGAAGATCAGCACAGCAAGGGCAACCAGGATCAAAATCAGAAGGGAAAATGCTCTTTTTTTCATTCCTTAAACGTGTAGCTTTTAGGTATTATATTCTTCACTTATCTTTAGCGGAACGAATATACGGATATGTATAAAATTGCTGCAGGCGTATTGTTCTTCCTGTTTTGTGCCTGTGACACTCGGAAAGAAACCGTGATTCAGGATTCCTATGCTGTTCATTGCGGCTCCTGCCATCTTCCACCAAGTATTGATGACCTTCCCAAGCAGTTATGGTCAGACCAAGTGCTTCCCGAAATGGCATACCGATTGGGTATTTCAACACCTGGTTACGATCCTAATTCAGGCTTCTCTTATGAAGAGCGCAAGGCCGTTCTTGAATCTGGGATCTTTCCTCCAAGTCCTGTTATAGATGAAGATATTTTTAGTTCTATTGCAGGTTATATCCTAAGCATGGCACCAGATAAGCTGGCAGCAATACCGGAAAAGCATCTTGCAGAACTGGAGCACTATCGCCAAAAACCCATACACTTTCCTGATTCCCCCATGCCAAGTTTCACCTATTTAAAGATCAGAAATGGAAAAATAGAAGTTGGCGATGTGAATGGTGGTTTATGGACATATGACAAGCAATTGGATACCTGGGAAAAACGGTATCAATTTGAAAGTCCGATTGTTGATTTTGCCCAGAAGGATTCTCTACGATGGGCTTTGACAGTGGGGATATTGGATCCCTCGGAACGCTCCCGGGGTAGATTATATGAAATAGGAGTTGAAGAACGCCGTATTCTTCTGGATTCCCTGCACCGTCCGGTTAATTTGCATGTTTCAGGGGCAGCGGACGAATTGGAATTTTTAATCGCAGAATTCGGCCACCATACGGGACGCCTTTCCATCATGTTACCTGCTAAAGGAGAAAAGAAACTACAGACGCTTATACCTACACCCGGCGCCTTACGCGCGCTTAATGCAGACATTGATGGTGACGGCGAGGAAGAAAAACTGGTATTATTCGCGCAAGGGGACGAGCGGGTAGTTGTTTTGAGACAGCCAGGTCAGGAAGAAATTCGTTTAGAAACGATACTAAGGTTTAGTCCGCTTTCCGGAGCGAGCTGGTTTGAAGTTACTGATATTGATATGGATGGCGACCTGGATATAATTACGGCACATGGAGACAATGCAGACAAAACATATGTTCAAAAACCCTATCACGGTATCCGTATTCACATCAACGACGGCAATGGCAAATTTGAACAGATGTATACCTATCCCATGAATGGCACAACCCGAGTGGTAGCGACAGATTGGGATCAGGACGGGGATCAGGATTTGGCCGTTGTATCCGCCTTTCCGGATTATTCCATGAAGACCCCAACATCGTTTGTCATATTGGAAAATGTATCGCCGGCAAAATTGCAATGGAAAGCAAGAACAATAAATAAGGCAAACAGGGCACGATGGTTTTTAATGGACTCAGGCGACCTGGATGAGGATGGAGATCAAGATATCGTTCTGGGCGTGTTCAATTATCACATCACTCCTGTGCCTGATAAGTACTTACAAGAATGGAAAAAATCACCTATCGGGCTTTTAATTATTGAAAACACAATGTCAGATATAAGAAAGTGATTAATCCCCTTAATGCTTTCAGCCCATAATTTATTTTGCCATTGTAATTTGACCTTTCAACACTTCAATTTGTGTAATTTAGTCTGAACATGAGACATATTTTCCTATTAGTATCCTTATGCTGTTTTGTAGTTTCCTGTCAGTCGTTAGTCATAGAAGATAAACCAGTGAGCATAACCGAAGAACGGGAAAAACTCACCTTGGAATATCTCAAAGAACGTTATGAAATAGAACAGGACGAGCCTTTCATTAAACCTCGCATGATCGTCTTGCATTGGACTGTCTATGAAACCTTCGAAGAATCTTTTGCAGCTTTCGAACAACCAACCTTACCCAATTGGAGGCCCGATATTGAGAATGTCAGCGGTCTCAATGTCTCAGCACATTTCCTTGTCGATCAAGATGGTACCATATACCGGTTAATGCCCGAAACATATATGGCCAGGCATGTCATTGGCCTCAATCACTGTGCCATAGGAGTTGAAAATGTGGGAGGAACGGAGAAAACCCCCTTGACAAAAGCGCAATTAAAGTCCAATATAAAACTGGTGCAGTATCTGGCTAAAAAATACCCGATAGAATATCTTATCGGCCATTATGAATACACCCGGTTTGAAGACCATCCCTTATGGTTGGAGGTAGATGATGGGTATCGGACTGAGAAAACAGATCCGGGACCTGAATTTATGCGAAACGTTCGCGAAGCCACCCGATCCTTTAATTTTAAACCTGTACCTAATTCTGAAAAATAAGATGAAAACACACCTCTCGCTATTTGTATGCCTGACCTTCTTAATGACGATCTCCTGCAAAGAATCACCTGCTGCTGATGTAGCAGCTGAAAATATTACGACGTCTTTGTATGACACATATGAGACCTATAAAGAACCAAGTCTGGATCGTAGGAGGATCAAGCATTCCGAACTTCAGCCATTACTCCAAAAATTCGGAGAGAAAGAGGGGTTTGAGGTGACCCAGGTGGGGACATCCATTGAAGGACGATCCCTGAACCTGATCAGTCTGGGCGAAGGAGAAACAGACGTTTTTTTATGGTCGCAAATGCACGGGGATGAACCGACAGCCACACAGGCGATCTTTGATATTCTGAACTTTTTTGACAGTGAGGATTTCACAGAAGAAAAGAATGCCATATTGAAAGAATTGAGAATACACTTCCTGCCCATGCTGAATCCGGATGGGGCAGAAATTTTCCATCGTCGCAACAGACTCGGCATAGATATCAACAGGGATGCACTCCGACTCCAATCGCCCGAAGGGCAAACGTTAAAGAAGGTAAGGGATAGCCTTGAGGCCGATTTTGGCTTTAATCTTCATGATCAAAGCACGTATTACAATGCCGAACGCACTCCAAAGCCAGCCACGATCTCTTACCTGGCACCGGCCTATAATTATGAAAAGGAGATCAATGAAGTACGGGCAGATGCCATGCGCGTTATTGTATTTATGAATTCAATTTTACAAAAATATGCACAAGGACAGGTGGGTCGGTATAATGATAGTTTTGAGCCACGTGCGTTCGGTGATAACATTCAGAAATGGGGCACAAGTACGATCCTTATTGAATCTGGGGGCTATCTGGATGATCCCGAGAAACAAGAGATCCGAAAACTGAATTATGTCTCCATACTGTCTGCGATCTATACGATTGCCACGGCGAAATATAAAAACATTGATATTGCTGAATATGAAAACATACCCCACAATGATCGCAAACTGGTAGACCTTAAACTGGAAGGCGTTACCTATGAACTTGAGGGTGATTCCTATCTGATGGATGTAGCGATCAACCAACTGGAAGTGGATGAAGAAGGGAATAACGACTTCTGGTATAGCAGTAGGGTATATGACCAGGGCGACTTGTCTACCTATTACGGTTATGAGACATTTAAGGCCGATGGTTATACGATCATGCCAGGCAAAGTGTACCCGTCAGAAATTACTAATGAATCTGAACTGGAATCCCTGGATGCAACTCAATTACTGAAAGAAGGCTATTTATATGTACGGATGAAAGAAATCCCTGAAGAATGGCTGTATTCTTCTGTGCCTGTGCACATAATTTCTTCAGAGTATGAAATCCCCGATTTTGCTTTATGGGTCGGGACAAATCCCAGTTTCTTCCTGGGCCAGGGAGATACGATCACTCATGCAGTTGTGAACGGTTTTCTGCTGGATCTTTCTACAGAGATATCCGGCTTTACTAATGCAATGATCTACAGATAAAAAAAGCGCCCCGATTTCTCGAGGCGCCGGTAAGAACAATTCCAATATTCGGTTACTTTACTATTCTAGTATCCAAAAGATATGGTCATATGGGGTGCGTTCAACAGCAAGACTATTAGCATGGTAAATAAGCTCACTACAATTGTTGCAAAAACTGCAAGAACTAAACTTTTGAACCAGGCCTGGGTAGGGCCTATCGCACTGTCACTGATTATTTGGTTTATAACATCCATGAGATCTTTCTTTTAAATTCAACATTATGGTCTGCATGTTAGGATGATATAAGCTCAATAGATATTCGGGGGTTTGTGTATATAACACCCCTCGAACCAAATACCCTACCAGGTACTTAAATATTATCGTATGTGGAAGCGCGCTATTCGCAGCCGGCCGTAAAGCCGGTGGCATCAAATGAAGTTTGTACAGCGCCTTGTTGATTAGAGGTAGCCACCTGGATCACGAGGTTGTTTTCCCCGCTGCCATCCCGCTTCGGACTGCAATACTCAAAGAGGTAAAAACTATTAGCCCTTTCGGAGACACGCTGACTGATCTCATTAAATGTAGCTTCCAATTCAGCTTCATTTCCGGCAAAGGCACTAAATGTTTTCCCGATCTCTTCAAGGATGTTCGTATCTATTTCAGATCCGAGTCCGATCGTAAAATAAGAGATATTCAGACTGGCATCATTAACAGCAGAGAGGGCAGCTGCTTCAGAATATCTGCCCGCCTGATCCGTACCATCAGTAAAGAGCACGACGGAGGAAGCACCGATAACTTCATCTTGCAGGCTTTGTTGTAAAAGGGCTTCTGAGATCTCTGTGGCCTTGATCACAGCCCCATAAAGGTCGGTAGAGGGATCATTGCTGATATTGGGGGTTATACCTTCTATAGCTTCGATCAGATCGTCCCGATCCGAACTAAGCGGGTTTAATTCGTGTAAAACATCTTCCCCATCAAACCAATAAATAGCCATTTTAAATGTATCGGAAGGCAGTTGTGGCATAACACTATTGATAAATCCAATGCTGGCCGATTTAAGCTCATTAAGGCTGTTTGCCAAAACGCTATTACTTAAATCCAAAACCAAGAGGGTTGAATTAGAAAAAATTTGCGAATTGGGAGAGATCCTGGCAAAAGACTCATTGGAGGAAATGGTATTAAAACAATTATCGTTCCTTCCCTGCTCATAGATCGTAAACTGCGATGCTGTAAGTCCGGCTACCGGGTTCCCAAATTTATCCGATACCTTAAACAAGATAGATACTTTTCCCGGCAGGCTTGTAAATTGCTCCTGGATAGATAATACCAGGTCGTCATCACCAAAGTTCAGGCAATCATCTACGGGCTGGCCCAGGCCTAGTTCCCCATTGTTGATATTAAAAAAGACATCGTCGTCTGCATTTCCACATCCGATCCAGAGAAAGGCGAGAAACAGGTAGGCAAGAGGTTTTAGGAGCATTTTCATTTTCAACAGGTTTTGGTTTACACAGGAGAACGGCGATTTATGCGCTTAAGTATGTCTCCTGTTGTTCTTTTTGAATTTTGTAGCTTACATCAAAAAGCAAGCCATATGTTCCATATTCGTTCGATATTAAATGGTATGCTCCTCATGTCAGTAGTCTTTCTTAGCGCACAGAATGAGAGTGCTTTGCAAAAATTGGGATACGCGGAGGATGCACGATTACTCATCATTCATGCAGACGATCTTGGCGTGACACATTCCGAAAATATGGCCAGTATAAAGGCCCTGGAAAGCAGCCCGGTTAATTCTGCGAGCATTATGGTGCCTTGTCCCTGGTTTCCTGAAATTGCGGCCTATGCCCGCGATCATTCAGGGGTCGATTTCGGACTCCACCTCACCTTAAATGCAGAATGGAAGTACTATAAATGGGGACCTGTTAGCAGCAAAGACTCCGTGGCTTCCCTGGTCAATAGCGATGGATATTTCTATTCATTGGTAGATAGTTTGAATATGTTTGCCAAAGCCGATCAGGTAGAAACAGAACTTCGCAACCAGATAACCAAGGCCTATAAAGCCGGTATTGATGTGACACACCTGGATGCGCACATGGGAGCCGCTGTAAGTACACCCCAAAACGTATTGGCCTATTTAAAGGTAGGCAAGGAATTTCAGCTGCCTGTCTTATTAGATAAGCGCATTCACGAGATCCCCTCTGAAGAAATAAAATCCATGATAGATGAGCGTACGCTTTTGATGGATGGCATTTATAGCGCCGGCCCTGAAGATTACAAAGGGGGAATGGCTGCATATTATGAAAAGGTATTCCGGGAATTGCCGGTTGGAATATCAAGCCTTCTCATCCACCTGGCCTATGATGATGAGGAGATGCAAGCAGTAACCATAGACCATCCGAATTGGGGTGCAGCCTGGCGGCAGGCCGATATGGATTTTTTCACGAGTGATACCTGTAAACAGATCCTGGAAGAGGAGGGAATTACTTTGGTAAGTTGGAGGGAAATTCGCGATAAAATTACACGCGCCAAATAAGAAAGAACAATAGCATTACTAAAAAAATAAACGAAACAATATGAAAACAGTGTGCATCTTATTATTACTATCGCTAAGCCTCCAGGCCCAGGAGTGGACCTCGCTATATAATGGGGAAAATCTCGATGGTTGGGAGCATGTAGGCCCAGGTAATTTCATTATAGAGGATGGGATCTTAAAGAGTCAGGGTGGCATGGGCCTCCTATGGTTTACGGGTCAAAAATTCACTAATGTTAAACTACGGGTCGTTTATAAAGGGGCCGATGAGAATAATGCAGGTGTCTTTATTCGAATTCCTGAAAAGCCCACTGAAGCCTGGATGCCTGTGCATAAAGGATATGAAGTACAGATAGACGACAGGGAGGATGAATGGCATAAAACAGGGGTTTTATATTCTTTGACTAAGGCCAAGGCGAGTCCCGGCATACCAAAGGAGTGGAATACCATGGAAATAACCTTGCAGGGAGATAGAACTATCGTCCATGTCAACGGCATCTTAGTCACAGATTTTAAGGAAGGGGATCCAGTCCCAAAAAAGACATTGGAATATGAGCCCGACCGTGGACCCAGACCTGATGTCGGCTATATAGGAATTCAGAACCACGGAATAAAAGATGTCATTGAATTCAAAGAGGTCAGTTATAAAAATATCGAGGATAAGTAAAAGTGAATTAATTCCCGACAAGACTTATGAAAAATGAATCGGATGTATTTGATGCCATTGTAATCGGCTCAGGCATTTCCGGAGGTTGGGCTGCCAAGGAATTATGTGAAAAAGGCCTGAAAACCCTGGTACTTGAAAGGGGCAGGCAGGTAGAACACAACAAGGATTATCCCACTGCCAACATGCATCCCTGGGATTTTAAATATCGAGGGGGGATGAGCAGGGAATTTTATGAGAAAAACCCGCTGATCACCAGGGCTGCAGGATTTGGTGCGGATACAGCACATTTTTTTGTAGAAGACAAAGACCATCCCTATGTGCAGGAAAAACCCTTTGATTGGATCCGGGGCTATCAGGT
>JAHHLF010000085.1 GCA_018679315.1 Bacteroidia bacterium
TGTGCCTGATAGATGCCGCCAGGATCTCAGTCGTAAATCCATAATTGTCATAGATCAATCTGATATCGGCTATTAAACCTAAACCGTCAGAAGAAACATCATCCAGTCTCCCGATAAAAGGTGAAACATAATTAGCACCTGCCTTAGCCGCCAGCAATGCCTGGCCGGCAGAAAAAACGAGGGTGCAATTTGTGCGTATTCCATTATCTGAGAAATACTTCAAGGTTTTTACCCCGTCGCGGATCATAGGAACTTTTACGACTATCTGCGGGTGTAATTCTGCCAACCCCTCCCCTTCTTTGATCATCTCCTTGAAAGTTGTGGCTATAATCTCGGCAGATACATCGCCATCAACAATATTACAGATGTCCACATAATGTTTAAGAATGTTATTTCGACCTGTTATACCTTCTTTGGCCATCAGGGACGGATTCGTTGTAACTCCATCCAAAACGCCAAGAGCTTGTGCTTCTGCTATCTGATCCAGGTTGGCCGTATCAATAAAAAATTTCATCTGTGCTGTATTAGGGTGTGTGAAATAGGTTGTCTGTATTAGCCGGCAAATTTACAGTTTATAATGGTTAATTAACAGACGCTCATACCATTTGTCGGGTAAAATATGTTTAAGGAAAACAGACATCTTTTGACTGCGCTTCCCTACCTTGTAATGTATCCTGGGATTAGATGTTTCCATGATCTTTAAGACTTTGCGTCCCACCTCGATTGGATCGGAGCCTAATTCGACATGGGCATTGATATTATCCAAAGTGTTCTTATACGCTTCCCTGTAAGGGGAATTTTCCTTGACTGGCGCATGAAAACGACCATCTGCGATATTGGTGGCAAAATCTCCTGGTGCCAGATTTGTGATATGTATGCCGAAGTCTTTGGTTTCAATGCGCATCGCTTCGGTGATCAACTCCAGCGCCCCTTTACTGGCACAATATACGCCGCGGTAAGGCAATCCCATATAGCCGGCAATGGAAGTGATGTTAATGATCAGTCCCTTTTTCGCCTGGCGCATATATGGCAATACGGCCTGAATCACCTGAACAGGGCCGCTAAAATTAGTTTTCATCACCCTGTTGATCTCTGAGCCAGGCGTTTCTTCCACCGGTCCTGTGATCCCAATTCCCGCATTATTGATGAGTACATCTATGCGGCCATGTTTCTCGACAGTGGTACTTATTGCCGATTTTATACTGGAATTATTAGTGACGTCCATGGACACCAGTTCAATCGCAGAATCCGATTTTTTCTGATCTAAATAGCGAGTGGTTCCTACAACGATATGCCCCTTAGATTTCAGGAATACGCCTATAGCTCTGCCAATTCCTGATGACCCTCCGGTGATGAATACCACTTTCTCTTCCATGAATGCTACTTGTGAAGCTGAAGTAATGCGCAAATCGCGCTTCGCAAATATAGGGATGATACCATAAAAAAATGGCAAGCTACCTACATCGCACCGCTACAACCGTCTACCCTTGCTGTGTTCCCACCCTGGGGGATTCAACGGGAGCTGGTCGTGTAGGACTTGCCATCTACAAAGATACGACCTTTTAAATTTGGGGCAATCATTACGGCTGATTAATTTCGTATTCGAAAGACACGAATTCATGAGTATCATAAAATTTGCTTGCTATTTCTTTTTCATTGTCCTCTTAACCTGCGGTGAGGATCCTGATCCTTCCAAATTATTTACTGTGAAAATTGAACCGAAAGCAGCCTCATACCAGGCCGGCGATTCAATAATGTTGAAATTGGTGAATAGGAAAGGGCTGGAAGTTTCAGAGGTGCGATATAGCATTAATGGCACATCTGAAACCAGCGACGACAATTTGGTTTTACCTGAACTGAGTTTAGGGAATCAGGAGATCAAGGCACAAATAATCAGCGGCACAGATACATTAGAAATTTTTAAGAAGATCAAAATACTCGCGTCTCTGGCGCCTCAAATATTTACGTACGAAATAGTAAACGAATATCCCCACGATATGAAGGCCTATACACAGGGTTTGGAATTTCACGGAGACACTTTGTACGAGAGCACAGGGAGAAAGGGCCAATCTAGTTTAAGAAAGGTGGATTTTGGAAGTGGTGAAGTCCTTAAAAAAATTGATCTGGAACCTAATTTCTTTGGCGAGGGCCTGACAATTAACGGGAATAAGATCTATCAGTTGAGTTGGCAGAGCAAGATCGGTTTTATCTATGATCTTGACGCATTCGAGAGATCAGGCTCCTTTCAATACGGTAAAAGCAAAGAGGGCCGGGGACTCTGCCATGACGATACCTATATTTACAAAAGTGATGGTACAGAGAAGATCTGGCGATTAGATCCTGAGACCCTTCAGGAAATTGAC
>JAHHLF010000262.1 GCA_018679315.1 Bacteroidia bacterium
GCCATCCCCACGTGTAATAGAAAGATAGCCGGTTCTTGCTTTGACACCATTAGATAAATATGAAATTAATCGAGTATTCTCATCATCAGGATGCGCGGCAATATATAAGGCAGACCCAAGGAAATTGAGCTTTTGGATCGAATGATAAATATCTGAGGAAGTGGGCTTATCAGGTGCCTGACCTTGCGTTTTATATAAAAAGAAACTCAGGACTAGCAGCAGGGTGAGTCGGAATCGCATAAAGTTTAATTTTTGATGGCACCCAAATATAGTAAGAATGGGAGCCGGGGTTGATTTTCTTTAGAAGGTTTTAACACCTTAATCTTTCACGTTTCCCTTGTTATGGTCTTTCTCTTCATGTAACAGAAGTACGGCTTTTTGTAGCAACATATTATTCGGATAGGTCAATAATTCCCCGGTTGTCGTTCGTAAATGCATGTGATATGCCCTTATGTCCTCTATCAATAATTCACCATCATAATCGAGATCCTGATCGTGAATGCGTATATGATCTCCGATCTTGAATGGAAAGGAAAAAAACAAGATCACACCAGCGGTAACATTGCTAAGAATTGACCATTGCGCAAAGATCGCAACCCCAACTATGGCGAATGCAGAAGACAAAAGGATGCCAATATCCTTGAATTTGATCCCCCATATAAAAACTAATATAATGAGGAGAATGGCACTTAACCCGAATATGATGTATTTGCCTACCAATCTGGTGCGCATTTCATTAAAATGCCCAGCTTTGGCAACTTTTCGTATGGCTTTTAAAAAAATGAATCGTACGAATAAGAAAATAATAAATACGATAATAGAGGCGATCAGTGCCTCCTGGTTGGTTGTAATAAATGTATCCATTTAAAGTCTTGATTTTAAACGTAATGCAAAAAAGCGATCTTATTCAGGGGGAATAGTTTTATCAAAAATACCTTTTAAAAACGTCATACCATTGCCCTTAACGTTTTATATAAAATTTGCTTTGGAAGTCCAACTACATTGGTATATGAGCCCCTTACCTTTTCAATGCCAGCAAGCCCTATCCATTCCTGAATCCCATAGGCACCGGCTTTATCCAAGGGATTGCCGTTTTCTATATAATAACGGATCTCTTCCGGTGATAAGAAGGCCATTTTTACTTCGGTCGTTGCGTGTACTACATGTTGCTCTTCCGATGTAGTAAAACAGATCGATGTATAAACTTCATGCCATTTGTCTGATAGATTCCGAAGTGTTTGAATGGCATCACTTTCATCTTTTGGCTTGCCAAGCACTTCATCTTCGAACCAAACAATAGTATCGGCCGTTATAATGATCTCGCCTTTGCGAATGTCATTTTTAAAGGGTGTTGCTTTCAATACGGCCAAAAAATCTGTGATCTCCTGTTTTACTAATCCCTCCGGGAATACTTCTTCTACGGGACGTAAACGGACCTGAAAAGGAATCTCCAGTGATGCCAACAATTCTTGCCGCCTTGGAGAAGAGGATGCTAAAACAATAGAGTAAGATGAAAGTCCCGGGATCATATCACAATATACCGCTGATCCATTGGTCCTGAACCCGCATAACTTGTTCTATAATATCACGGACGCAACCATCCCCTCCTTTCTTATGGGAAACGTAATCACTGATTGCCTTAATCTCTGGAACGGCATCGCTAGGACAGCAAGCGATTCCTGCTTTTTGCATCCCATCAATATCCGGAAGATCATCGCCCATATAAACAAGAGTAGCTGCTTTTAGATCATTTTTAATCATAAAGGCGTCAAGTACTTTTATCTTGTCATGGACGCCCAAATGGATATCACTAACACCTAATCCAGCAAGGCGCTTCTCAACTCCTGGATTTGAACCTCCTGTAATCACGCAGACTTTGAACCCTGCCTCTAAAGCTTGCTTAACAGCATAGCCGTCCTTTATGTTCATGGTTCGCAATAAGTCACCTGAAGTAGTAATTTGTACGGTACCGTCTGTAAAAACACCATCAACATCAAAGACAAAGGCTTTTATGTTGGGTAGATTCGTCTTATAATTGGCTTTCATATTCGTATTGGATTGATGCAGAAATAGTCTTGTACAGTTCTTGCTGTACTGTTTCTGGTAAAAGTTTTATGTGTTTATCGATCACTGACATGTCGCCCCGGATCGCAGGTCCTGTTTGCGCCTTAAAAGCTCCTAGCTCCTTGGCTTTGGCAATAGTTTCATCTAAAAGCGGATGCAACATTTCTTTAGGGACATCATGTTGTTCGCATATCTTTTCTGCCTGTCGGATCATATGATTCACAAAATTATTCGTGAAAACGGCCGCAAGGTGCAATCGTTGTCTTTCTCCTGAATTGATCCAATTGACGGATCCCGATATTGATCCTGCCAATTCTTCTAATAGTTCATTATCCTCTACCATCGCACATTCAAGGCAAATAGGAATACTACTAAAATCAACTTCCCGATCTGCACTAAGCGTCTGCAATGGATAAAAGACGCCACGCCTTTCTATTGGTAATAAGACGTTCATTGGTATACTGCCTGCAGTATGAACTACAAGGGCGTTTGTAGCTCCTATTTCTTTTTGAACTATTGAGATAGCATCATCCTGAACGGCAATCACAATTATATCTGTTTCATGTTCAAATTCACTTATACTGGAAACTATTTGTCCTGATGGAAGTATCTCTCCTTTTCGTTCTTCCCTTCCATATACAGCCAGTAGCTTAATTTCTTCCGATCGGGAAAAAGCTTGTTGTAGCTTGGCAGAAACATTGCCAGCACCAATGAGGACAACTGATAGCATGCCCAAAAGTACACTTTTTTTTGCCCCTTGCCCGGCATACAATTAACAGAGGTGCACATGCATTTCAACTCAAATAGTGGCGTAAGAATACCAAAAATCATGTACTTTTGCTTGCTAAATTCCTGCAGTAGTCATCCATGCTAAATCTCCTTAAAAAGTTATTGTTCTCTAATCGGCTAATGGCAATCCTATTTTTGCTTTTTGCCGTTGCTATGGCCTTTGGGACTTTTGTGGAAAGCTGGTACAGTACAGAAACTGCAAGGATCTATATCTACAATGCCACCTGGTTTGAGGTGATCATGCTGTTTTTAGTGATCAACTTTATCGGGAATATTCCTAAATACCGACTATGGAGACGGGAAAAATGGCCGATCCTTGTTCTTCACCTATCCTGGATCTTGATCATAATCGGGGCATTTGTTACCAGGTACATAAGCTTTGAAGGAATGATGCCCATAAGAGAAGGGGCAACGGAGAATGTATTCTATTCAGATAAAACGTACTTCACCCTTAATGTTGACGGTGAGATCAACGGAGAATTAAAAAGACGGCCCTTTCAAGATGAGATCATTGCTACGCCGGAAGGCTTAAAATCCAGCTTGCCGTGGAAATTTGATTTTAACGGGGAGCCTTTTGAAGTTCAGTATGTTGGTTTTATGCAGGGTGCACGAG
>JAHHLF010000128.1 GCA_018679315.1 Bacteroidia bacterium
CATTCTTATTTTTCAACACGGTAAGGGCATTTTCTATGGCCCGTTCATAAATAAGGGTATCCAGGACTGTATTTACCTGTTCTGGTAATTGCTTTGTATCTACTTCAGCGTAATAATGGAGGCCGGCAAGGTATTTTGCCAGGAGTACCTTCTTTACGGAACGCTCCAGACGCCTTTCCGAGATCTTTCCTCTTTTAATAGCTTTTAATATGGCCGCTTTAGAGGCATAGGCATCCTTGGGCATTAGCAAGAGATCCATACCCGCCAGCAGTGCCTCAACCTCAGTCTCTCCATCTTCTTTATAATCGGCCACGCCTTTCATATTCAAGGCATCAGAAACAATAAGCCCTTTAAATCCCATTTCCTCCTGTAACAAGTTGGTAATAATAGCTTTGGACAAGGAAGATGGCGTGTCTTCTTTAGATTCAAGTATAGGAACATTGAGGTGTGCTACCATTACACTACTAACACCATTGGCTATGGCCTTTTTATAAGGAAGTAACTCAACACTGTCAAGTCGCTCTTTTGTAAAATCCAGTACGGGTAGACTATGGTGTGAATCTACATCCGTATCTCCATGACCAGGGAAATGTTTAGCACTGGTCAATACCCCGGCCCGACGCATGCCACGGATCCAGGCTACTCCTTTCTCAGCGACATTCTCCGGATCTTCACCAAAGGAACGATTCCCTATAATCGGATTGTTCGGGTTGATATTAATATCAATATCGGGCCCGAAATTGATATGGATTCCCATACGCTTAGAATGGATGCCTATCTGATACCCTATATCTTCAATAATTGAATTGTCAGAAATAGCACCCAATGTCATATTCCAAGGGTAGGCAAAGGTAGAATCGAGGCGCATAGCTAATCCCCATTCCCCATCGATCCCGATCATTAAGGGTATCCTGGAAGCCTTTTGAAATTTATTGGTATACTTTGCTTGTCGCACGGGGCCTCCTCTTGAGAATATGATCCCACCAGGGGCAATATCTTTTATAACTCCCTGCGTTTTTTCGGCATTCGAGGAAGCCATGACCATAAAAAGCTGTCCGACGCGCTCTTCGAGCGTCATTGATTCATACGTATTGTTTACCCATTGTAACTGAGCTACCGTATCCTTCGCTATAAGCGGATTATTCTGGCTTGCCAGTGGGTTTACAATTCCAAGAAAGAAGAGTAGAAGTAGAATTTTCTTCATAGAGAACTAACCTATGTTACTAACTTATTTCACCCAAAAATATTGCATTTCATCGATAACATCCTCATACACGGGCTTTTCAAGAGCATAAAAAAGCAAATTTAACCTTTTATGAAGCGGTTATGCCAGCTTTCAGAAGCCGGTACTTCCCAATGTTCAAGGTATTCTGCCTTGGTATTTACTAGGTTATTAAACACAATAGTCTTGCCAGAAATAGCCCTGGCCTTGGCCATCTTTTTGAAATCTAGCAAGGGTTTATATGAAATATAGTTCCCTTGCTTGAAGGTAACATTCATTTTATCCAACAGATCAAGATCAAGTTCTTTCTCCAAAGCTTGAATAAAATGAACGGATGCGTCTATGGAACATCCCGATGCTGAAGCTTCTGATTGATCTAGCCCCAGCACAATGAAGCGATCATATGGCAATTCATAGCCGGCCTTAAGTGATGCCCCGTGTGCTGTCCATTGCGTTACAAAAGCGTCGGTCAATTCCCTGATCCTTTCTGCTTCCTCAGCGGTAAAGGCACGATCAGACTGGTATATCCAGATGCGTGAATCCTCAGGCAGTTCTTTAAATTTTACTAACATACTGTTCTATAAATCCTCGGCATTTGCAATAAGCTCCGCCACATCTACTACTTTAACTGATTGTTCTTTTTCCTTCCCTTTCACACCATCAGTCATCATGGTATTACAGAAGGGACAAGCCGCGGCGATGATATCGGGTTGTGTTTCCAGCGCTTGTTCAGTGCGTTCCATATTGACATCCTTATCCCCTTTTTCAGGTTCTTTGAACATCTGTGCACCCCCGGCCCCACAACATAAGCCCCGCTGTTTACAAGTTTTCATTTCTACGAGCTCAGCGTCTAATTTTCGGATCAATTCCCTGGGTGCTTCAAAAATGCCGTTCGCTCTACCCAAATAACAAGGATCGTGATAGGTAATACGCTTCCCTTTAAAAGAGCCGCCTTCGAGGCTTATCTTACCCTCTTCCAGTAATTGTTTAAGAAATGATGTGTGATGTAGTACCTGATAATTACCCCCAAGGCCCGGATATTCATTTTTTAAGGTATTAAAACAATGCGGACATGTAGTAACTATCTTTTTAATATTATAGCCGTTCAAAACCTGAATGTTGGCCATCGCCTGCATTTGAAACAAGAATTCATTGCCGGCTCGTTTGGCGGGGTCGCCAGAACAACTCTCTTCCGTACCCAAGACAGCGAAATTGATCCCGGCTTTGTTTAATATCCTGACAAAGGCCTTGGTGATCTTCTTGGCCCGATCATCAAAACTACCTGAACATCCGACCCAGAAAAGAACTTCCGGCTCTTTGCCTTGTGCCATCATTTCGGCCATTGTAGGTACGTGTAGCATTTCACTCATGCCTTAGTTAATTTTCATTTTTCCAATTCAAGCGATCCATTTGATTAAATGGCCAGGGGGCTCCATTATTCTCAATATTTGTCATCATAACATTCAACTCCGTTGGCGCCTCCGATTTCTCCATAACCAGGTATTGCCGCATATCCATAATTATAGAAAGAGGGTCAATACTAATTGGGCAGGCTTCTACACAAGCATTACAGGAGGTACAAGCCCACAACTCTTCCCGGCTTATATAATCATCTAGCAATTGCTTCCCGTCTGCTTTAAAGCTTCCTTTATTCTGAAGTACGTTTTTCCCCACTTCTTCTGCACGGTCTCTAGTAGCCATCATGATCGCCCTTGGAGAAAGTTTCTTTCCGGTTTGATTGGCGGGGCATTCACTTGTGCATCGTCCGCACTCCGTGCAGGTATATGCGTTCAGTAATTGGATCCATTTGAGGTCCATAATATCGGATGCACCAAATTTTTCAGGAACAGGCGCATCTGCAGGAGGTGCTGCAAATGGATCCGCCGTAGGGTCCATCATCAATTTAACCTCATTCGTAACGGCTTCCAGGTTCTTAAATTTACCCTTAGGCTCGAGACTTCCGTAATAGGTGTTCGGGAATGCGAGCAGGATATGGAGGTGTTTTGAATAATACAGGTAATTCAAAAAGAATAAGATTCCCATAATATGTAGCCACCATGCCGTACGTTCGACCAGGACTAGCGAATCCGCAGACACGCCATTAAAAATTGGCGTCAGATACTGGCTTACCGGAAAACTCCCCGCCTGGATATAATCGGCTACCTGCAATTGTTGAAGTTGGTAATCTGCTCCATTCATCGTGAGGAAAAGCAACATCAAGACAACTTCTATATACAAGATATAATCTGCATCACGTTTGGGCCATCCTTTCATTTCAGGCTTAATAAATCGTTGCAGCCTTATTACATTTCTGCGGATCCAAAATATCACAACAGCCAGGATCACTAAAAGCGCCAGGATCTCAAAAGTGCCGATCAATACATCATAGGCTTTCCCTAACGGAGCAAAGATCCTGTGTGTACCCAGCAGACCATCCAGGATGATCTCTAAAACTTCTATATTGATAATGATGAAGCCGAGGTATACAATTATATGCATAATACCGGCTATAGGTCGCACGACCATTTTACTCTGACCAAGTGCAATTCGGGCCATTTGGGCCCAACGCTTTCCGGATTGATCTGTAAGGTCTTCTGGCCTGCCCAAAGCGATGACGCTTTTTAACCGACCTATATTTCGGGCAAAAAACCCAATTCCAATTATCAGTATTAGTCCAAAAATGATATTTGGAAGGAAGCTCATTTAGTTATCGTTAGGGGGATTAGCCGGATCTGTTTCGGGTAAGGTGTACTCTTTTTGCTTTTTGCCAAAGACCGAGACGTTCACATAACGTTTCGGATTCAAACGGAAGTCCTGTAAAAGAAGATTGAGCTCCCGGGACGACTTATTAAGATTTGAATACAATTCTTTATCATTAACTAGCAAGCCAAGGGATCCATCGCCGCGTTCTATTTTTTGAAGCATCATATTTAGCTGATTTAACGTACCATCTAACCTGTTTATGGTTCCTGGCAAACCGGCAGTGGCTAGTGAATCTGAGAGTTTTCCGAAATTATCGGAGATCGTATTAATGTTTTTTATCGATTCGTCAAGGCTTTCCCTGTTCTCGGATAGCAAGGAATTGATGGCATAGGTGGTTTGCTTAAAACTGCTGATCAGCTCATTCAACCCCTGTATACTGGATTGGAGATCGGCCTTTGTCTTCTCGTCCATAACATCATTGAAGTTCATCAATAAGGAATCTGCCTGGGTTACAGCGCCCTCAACTTTTAATTGTAAGGGTGTAAGTTTTTGTTGAACCAATTCGGTGAGTCCGGGTCTGACATCAGTGGGTAAAGTGTCACCGGAAACTGCGAGTGGAGCATCATCAAATCGCGGAATGATCTGTATTCCCTTACCGCCTATTATTCCCGTATCGTATAGCTGTGCTTTGCTGTTGCGTGAAAACTTAAAGTCATTGCTGACAGAAAAAGCCACAATAAGTTTCCCACTGGCATCCAGGAATTTGATCTCCTTGACTTTCCCTACGGAAAAGCCATTTATCGTAACCTGGGTTCCGGCCTGCAAACCCCCAACATGGGAGTAAACAGCGTAAAAGGTCTTGCTTTGGTCGAATATGGGGTTGGACTTTAAAAAGCTAAATCCTAATACAAACAGGAAAATGCCACCAATAACGATGATCCCTGTCTTGAATTCTCTGGATATTTTCAAGAAAGCTGTTTTATGATTCCAAACAAAATTAGAAATAAATT